>NZ_JBRBCB010000017.1:0-31895 GCF_053479455.1 Corynebacterium sp. 20-84 | reverse complement strand
CATCAACATCAACCGCATCGAGAACTTGTCCCGGCGCTAAATACGACACAGGCAACGCCAACCACGACTGCACCCGAACCCCACTACGAGCACGCCGACGCCGCCCCAACTCATCAAAAGACCGACCAATCAACGCCTCACGTTGCGACTGAAACTCATAAGTCGCCAACTGCTCAGGAACAAGAACCGGAACCTCAAACAAAACCCCAACCTCCTACTGCAACTGGTTCACAACCAGCCTGACAGCAGAGGAATTACGCAATCTAGATCCACCACCCCCGGCTACACCCGGCCCGGCTAGACCCGGTCCAGCGCCGCGGCGAACCGCGCGACGGTGCCGTCGACCTCGTGAGCGACGCTGGCCAGCTGGGAAATAAAGTCGGCAGGCAACTCGAGGCCCGCAGTGGTTTCCACGTGCGCCGCGAAGACGACGGAAGGGTGCTCAGGACGCACCTTCGGTTTCGGGCCATTACCAGAGCGCTTATCCGGAGAAGCCTTCTGCTCCCACTCCGGCGCGATGGTGATCGTCCCCTGAGTTACGGGGACTCCCCGGATTTACAGGCTGATTCACCGAGAAGATTGTTAACAACACCTGCGGATTCTTACGCCCATCCTTGATCTTCGTCCACGCGCCAATCAATGGTGTGCTGGTTTTGCGCGATCTCGGTTTCAGCAATGTCCATCAAACGTACGAGACGGGACTTGATCCAGATGATAGGTAAGGCTAACCTAATGTGAGAATGGTTATCATCTTTTGAGAGGGCAACACAGTGCCGCTTGTGACTGACGAACCCACCACAGCGACCGACGAGTCGACGAGTCGGCCGAGAGGGGGCGACGCGAACGCGGGGAACCCCGTTTGGCTCATCCTCCGGCCGGTGTCCGTCCCCTCCTGCACGGAATCGCCGGGCACACCCCGTATCCGCGGTCGGCGAGGCCGTCAACGGCACCGGAGCTACGGATTTGGTGGTCTGCGCGGCCTGGTTCTTAGGCATCGCCGTGCTCGCGGCGTGGGGCATCGCCGTGAAAACGAGGCCGGGGGAGTCTGCATGACAGGTACGTCCACGGGGGCGGCACCGCCGACGACGGCCCGCGAACCCGAGCATCTAACCCGAAACCGCCGCGTGGACGCGGCCCGCACACCCGGAGACAGAACCAGATGAAGTCGATCGCCCAGATCGTCCAGAACAACCGCAGGCTCCTCGCGGCCTACGAGGACAAGGTCCAGCCGAGGTTCCTAAGCCGCTATGCGCGTGAACCGATGGACGCCGCCGTCGAAGGGCTCGGGGCCGGACGGAATTCCACGTCGCCGACGTCCTCGCGCCGCTCGGCAGGGTCGCCGGGCTGCTAGCCGATGGAGGCATCGCTTACGTGCAGACGTTCGCCGAGGATCCCGACGTGAACGAGCATGTGGACATGGCCGTCGTTGCGAAGATGGGCCACCGGGTGTTCCCGGGCAGCGAGGTCGAGGACCTCGTCGAAGCCAACGGGCTGAAGCTGGGCGGAGCCTCACACGCCGGCATGGTGTATTTCTGCACTCTCACGAAGAAAAGCGCGATCGGGGAGGCGGGCAAGTGAGCGCCGTGGACGGGACCGTAGGCCCGTGGTCGCTGCTCGCCCCGATTCGGACCCGGATGCGTGCGGTGGTCGCGTTATCCGTCCTGTCGTCGGTGGCTACCGTCGCTTCGCTGGTCGGCATCATCGACATCGCGATGACGTACCCGGAGGCCCCGGAGCATCGGACGTGGTTGGCCGTGGCTGTCATCGTCGTCGCCGCAACGGTGCGCATGGCCGCGGACGGCACCGCCGGCATGCTCTCGCACCGGGCGGATAACGACCTGCAGCTCCACCTCCGGCGCCGGCTGGTCGCCCAAATCCGGAAGTTACCGCTGGGCTGGCTGGACGCCCGGCGCTCGTCGGGAATCATCGAGTCGGTTGAGAAGGACGTCGCGGCTGTCCACCAGCTCATGGGCCACACCGTCGGTGAGACCGTGGTGGCGGTGCTGGTTCCCCTGCTTTCCCTCATCGCGCTCGTCGCGGTGGATTGGCGGATCGCGGCGGTGGCGGTCGTCCCCGTGCTGGTCACCTTCGCCCTGATGGGCGTGATGATTTCGCGCGGAGCCCGTCTTCAGCGCGACTACGAGCGAGCCTCCGAAGGAGTGACGGCCGCGGTCATCGAGTTGGTGCGCGGTATCCCGGTGATGAAGTCCTTCGGACGCGCCAACCAGGGCGCGGGTCGCTACGATGCCGCGGCGTTGTCGTTCGTCCGCGCGTGGTCCGCCTGGTCCCGGCAGTCGAACATCTATCTCGGGCTCATCGACGTGGTGACGTCCCCGACCACAGTCCTCGCAGTGGTGTGCGGGGCCGGCCTCGCACTGAGGGACGCCGCGGGCGGCATACCGGAGGGTCTCGTCGCCGGGCTGGTTCTCAGCCTTGGACTCTCCGCGGCGATCGTGCGAGTGGCCATGAACTCCGAACCCATCATCGCGGGGATCGCCGCTCTGAAGTCCATCGCGGAGGTGCTGAGCACGCCGCCGATCGCCGAGCCCGCCGATCCGGTGCCCGCGCGCGGAGGCGCGCTCGAGGTCCGGAACCTGGTCTTCTCCTACGGCGATGGGCCGCGGGTCCTCGACGGGATGTGCGCGACGTTCGAACCAGGGACCCTCACTGCGCTGGTGGGGTCCTCCGGTTCCGGAAAGTCCACCGTCGCCCGGCTGTTGGCGCGTTTCCACGACCCCGTTGAAGGCTCGGTGCTACTGGGCGGCGTCGATCTTCGCGACATCGCCGTGCGCGACGTGCACCGCTCGGTGTCGGTGGTGTTCCAAGATCCACAGTTGTTCACGCTGCCGTTGCGGGAAAACATCCGGCTGGCCAGGAGAGACGCCACCGACGACGAAATCATGGCGGCCGCGAAGCTCGCGAACCTCGATGCGGTCATCGCGGCGCTGCCGAAGCGCCTGGATTCGGTGGTCAACGTCGACGTGACCTTTTCCAGTGGTGAGGCGCAGCGCGTGGCCATCGCGAGGTCGATCGTCACGGACGCGCCGGTGCTCATCTTCGACGAGGCAACCGCTTACGCGGATCCGGCTTCCGAGGCCCTCATCCAGTCCGCAATCGAGCGTTTGGCCCGTTCGCGGACGGTGATTGTGATCGCGCACAGGTTGAGCACGATCCGCAACGCCGACCGCATCCTCGTTCTCGATGGGGGAGCGGTCGCGGAGGTGGGTACCCACGACGAGTTGCTTGCGCGCGGTGGCCGCTACCGGGATTTGTGGCGCGCGTTCGTGCTCGACGACGAACCATCCGCCCCGCGGGGCACTGAATCAGACGATGAAAAGGCGGCAAACCGATGATTCGGGACTTGTGGTCGATGACGGATCGGCGCTCGAGAATGACGCTGGTGTGGCTCATTGCGTTGGCCACGCTTGCCGCGCTGGCCCAGGGAGCGGCGTTCGTCGCGCTGCTGCCGCTGCTGTCGGCTCTGGCCGAGGGAGATGATGCGACGGCGTGGCGTTTCACCGGCGTCATCGCCGGCCTCGCGGCCGCCCATGCGGTGCTGTCCCTCGCCGCGGGGACAGCTGGCAGGGCGAATTCCGCAGCGGTGCTGTCGTCCCTGCTGCGTTCCCTGGGCGAACGCGTGCTGACGTTGCCACTCGGGTACGTCACCAAGTCCACGGCCGGCCGCTTTTCGGAGATGGCGTCGTCGGGTATCGCGTTCGCGGCGTCCGTGCCGCACGTGATCCTGCGGCCCGTCATCGCCGCGGTGGTTACGCCGACCGTCATCGCCTTCGGAATTCTGGCGGTGGATTGGCGCGTCGGTTTGGTTCTTGTCGCGTCAGCGCCGGTGCTCTTCTTCGCCTACCGGGCCATTGGCCGGGTCGGCGGGGAGTCGGACAAAGCGCATGCTGAGGCCGTCGCTGCCGTCTCCGGCAGGCTGATCGAGTTCACCCGCGGCCAGCAGGCGATTCGCGCCGCGGGCGACGGTTCGGCGGCGGACGCGATGGTGGATGAGGCTATCCAGGCCCAACACGATGCGTTCGCGAAGGCGACGTCGACGCAGGGGGCAGCCATCGGACGGTTGGGTTCGATCGTCCATGCGGTGTTCACGGCGGCGGTGATCGTCGCCGTGGCAGTCGCCGCGACGGGCGGGATGGCGCCGGCGCATTTGGCGCCGACACTCATCGTGCTCGTCCAGTTCACCGGACCGATCACCACGGCGGGAGCGTTGTCCGGCGGTTTCGGTGCGGGCCGCAACACGTTAGCTGCGTTGCGTGACCTGCGGGCAATCCCCGCCCTTCCTGAACCTGCCGCACCGGAGCTGCCCGACGGGCATGACGTGGAGTTCCGCGGCGTGAGCTTCGGGTACGGGGATAAGAAGGTTCTCGACGACGTCAGCTTCCGTGCACCTCAGGGAGCGCTGGTCGCCATAGTGGGACCGTCGGGGGCGGGCAAGACGACGGTCATGCGGCTGCTGTCGCGTTTTCATGATCCGGACTCGGGGGAGATCCTCATCGGCGGGGTGCCCTTGCCTCGGATCGGCACCGACGGCGTGAACTCGCTGGTGACCCCGGTGTTCCAGGAGACGTTTCTTTTCGACGCGTCCGTGCGGGACAACGTGGTCTTCGCCGACCCCGGATTCGGTTCCAGGCCCGGTGACGGGGACCGCTTGCGCGAGGCCGCCCGGCGTTCCGGGGTGGACCGCATCGTGGAGCTGCTGCCTTCCGAGTGGGATACCCCGGTGGGGGAGGAGGGGACGCTGCTGTCGGGAGGCGAGCGGCAGCGCCTCGCCATCGCCCGGGCGCTTCTGAAGGATTCCCCGGTGGTGCTTCTCGACGAGCCGACGTCCTCGCTGGATGCGGCCACTGAGCGGGCGATCGTCGGCACGATTGAGGCGTTGCGCGGCGATCACACTGTGATCGTCGTCGCCCATCGCCTGCACACTATCCGCGATGCCGACCTCATCGTCGTGCTTTCGGAGGACGGGACGGTCGCAGAACGGGGCACGCACGATGAATTGCTGGCGAAGGGCGGCCGCTATGCCGAGTCGTGGGCGTGCCGGACGGGGAGTTCCCCGGGATCCAGATCCAGCTCGTCGTGGACCACCACGACGACGGCATCGGAGAAGCGCGGATAGCTAGTTCATCTCGCACCAGATTGGCTTAGTTCCCAGGAGCCAAAGCGCACCGCGCAGACACCCCAGTGGAGGAGCAAGAGCACGAGGAGCGCCAAGGAAAGTGCGTGCCAGCCTTCGTCCCAAGCACCCAAGCACAGACTGCCCACGGGGAAGGTAGAGCCCCACCAACCAGGGCCGTAGGGCACCCAGTGGAGGACAGCCTCGTAGAAGCAGTACATGGCATAGAGGACACACGGTACGGCGAGGGTGAACATGATGAGGCCGTACAGGTGAGTGTCGAAAAGCAATGTCGATGCTGCCGTCGACTGGCCGACAACACCGAGGGGAATCCACGCTGTACCCGCGGCTGCGCCACGTGGGCGCGTGCGGGACCAGTAGCAGTAGAGGAAGAGCGGGATCGCGGTGAAGAACGTGAGGAAGAAGCACAGCTCACCCGCGTAGTGATAAAACTCGCCGTGATGGGTGGCCAGCTGCCCGGCGGATGTCGCGGCGACCATCGGGGACACCAGCGCCAAGCCCCACGGGAACGCAGGCTCGGTGTAGTGAGCGGACTGCTTCCACAAACCCCAGAGTTGCCACAAGCACACGATGATGGCCAGTGGCGCGCCGATCCACCAGCTGATCAGCTGGAACGCATCGTTGCCCGTGAGTGCCGTCCACGCCGAGCCGCACGCGAGCAGCCCCATCGTACATGCCCCACGCCGCCATGTTCTGGCGCCGCGGCGGCTCATTGCGCACGCCGACCGTGAACACAACAAGGAGCCCCGCCGCGATGAGCGCAAAAACGACCTGGGCTACATGAAATCCATGTAACCCAGTCAAACTCGACGCAATCGAGGTTCCCATTAAAGCGCCGGCCCGAGCGGGACCGAACTTTGGCAACGTCATAGGACTAACGCTAGGCCTGCCACCTCGTCTCATCCACTTTGGGTCGGGGCTTTGTGGTTTTTAGGACGCGAATGGCCTGAAGCGCGCCAAGGGAGGCAGCCGGCACTAGAGCGTCACGTTGGCCAGCACCGCGCCGGTGGGCTGCGCCGAGCCTGCGGCGACTTCTTCGGTGACAAGAACTGAAGCGGTGCCACCTGGTAGAGGCATCCACACGTCATCGTGGGGCTCCTGGCCGATGACGCCGGCGGATTCCATGGCGCCGTCGTCCATGACTGCCCAGACTTGTGCCCCCATGCCGTCGTCGAGAGCTGGCTGGCCGTTGACCATGGCACCGCCCTTGCCCATGTCAGAGCTGATCACGATGTCGAGGCTCGCGCCCATCGCATCGGCCTGACCTTGACGCGCGTCGTCGGCCTCCATGACTGCGTGCATTTCGTCGACACCTTGGGCTGTCACGGATTCGCGTGACTCGTCGCCAGTGAATTGGGTGACCGTGAACCCGCCACCGGCGATGAGCACGACGGCGGCCGCTGCGGCGGCTGTGAGACGTCGCCCGGAGCGGTTCTTCCGCGCGGTGTCCAAGTCAGTGACCTGCTCGGTGGCGTCGATACGCTCCATGATTGAGCGTTTGAGCTCCGGTGGCGGGGTGACCGGCGTGGCCGCGGAATTGAAGAGGTCCTCGATATCTTTATCCATCACAGGCCTCCTTTCAACGACACGGCCTTGCGAAGCTTTTGCAACCCGTCGCGCACCCGGGTTTTCGCTGTTCCGAGAGCGACGCCAGTGGCATCGGCGATTTCTTGGTGGGTGAGTTCCCCGAAATACGCGAGCATGAGCGCACTTCGGTGGGGCTCTCCGATTGAATCAATGAGTTCTTGCAGCTCCTCAGACTCTAGTCGCTGTTGAGCTTCGTCTTCAGCGGCAGCGACCCACGAGGTCAGTTGACTGTTGAAATCGTCGGTGTCGCGGGCTTGGGAACTGCGCCAGCTGCGCAGCCGATCGATGGCGCGCGATTTGGCGAGCCGCAATACCCATGACTTGGCGCTGCCGCGGTGTGGGTCGAAGGTGTGGGCGCTCTGCCACACCTCCACGAAGACTTCTTGGGCGACCTCTTCCGCTTGGGCCCGGTCACGCAAGATGTGGGTGGTCAGACCTAGAACCTGTGGGGCCAGAACGTCGTAAAGCTTGGCGAAAGCGACTTTATCGCCCGCGCGCACGCTTTCTAAGAGACGGTCAGGATCCACAGATTCTAAATCTAACACCTGGGTCATGTGCTACTTGGATTCTTCCATCATTTTGTCTTCGCTCATCATTGCCTCGGAGGACGGGGCCATGGAGTCTTCGCTCATCATGGCCTCGGAGGACGGTGCCATGGAATCTTCGCTCATCATCGCCTCGGAGGACGGAGCCATGGAGCCGTCCATCTTGCCGTCGGTCCCCTCAGTGTCGTTGCATGCGACGAGGCCGGTGGCGGCGATGACGATGGCGCTGGCGCTGGCGATTGCGCGGTTGATAGACATGGTGTCTCCTTCTCTTTTTCGGTTCGCAGGCGCAGTGTTTCTGGCCCGTCATTGAGTACTACGGAGCCGGGGGTTGATGCGGATTGGACCAATCCGGTGTGGGTGCTCACTCCGTAGTGCTGGGTGTAGGAAAGGCAACCGGAAAGTAGAGGAAACTCATGATCGGCGTGATTCTTGTCGGATTCATCGGAGGTGTGATCACGGCATTGTCACCGTGCATTTTGCCGGTGTTGCCGGTGGTGCTCGGTGTCAGTGTCGGGCGTAAACCGTCGCACGTGGTGGCAGGGTTGGTCGTGAGCTTCGCGGCGATCGCGCTGCTGGGTACGTTGCTGCTTAGCGCGTTGCATTTGCCGCAGTCGGTGTTGCGCTGGGCGGGCGTGGTGTTGCTGGCATGGGTGGGGCTGGGAATGATTTTCCCGTCGGTGGGGGAGGTGTTGCAGAAGCCCTTTGACGCGCTTCCGCGCCCCACGGCATTGCAGGAGAAAACACGCGGCAAGGGCGGTTTTCTCATCGGTCTGGCCCTTGGTGCGGTGTACGTCCCATGCGCAGGCCCGGTGCTTGCAGCGGTGACGGTGGCGGGTACGACGGGGCAGATCGGCTGGAACACGGTGGTGCTCACCGTCGCGTTCGCACTCGGGTCCGCGCTGCCGCTGTTCGTGTTCGCTCTGGCGGGCAACAAGATCGGTGACAAGGTAGACGCGGTGCAGCGTCACCGTAAGGCCATCGGCGTGCTCATCCTAGTGTTCACCGTGGCGTTGGCTCTCAACGCGCCGGCGGCGATCCAGCGTGCGCTGCCGAATTGGACGTCATCGCTGTCGAACCGCTTTGAGAATTCGGACTTGGCCAATGACGCTCTCAGCAAGGTCGGCCCGACCGGGAGCGGTTCGCTTCAGTCGTGCCGCCGCGCCGACCCCGCGCAGCTGCAGGATTGTGGCCCGGCACCGGAATTCGCGGGGCTGACGAACTGGATCAACGCCGGCCAACCGCCGAGCTCGCAGGACGGCGGTGTCATGCTCGTCGATTTCTGGGCATATGCCTGCATCAACTGTCAGCGTGCTGGGGAGCACATCACCAAGCTTTACGACGCTTATCGCGATGCCGGCCTCACCGTCGTCGGCGTCCATTCCCCTGAGTACGGCTTCGAGCACGACCTGGGCAATGTCCGCAACGCCGTAGAAAAGGAAGGTATCCACTACCCGGTGGCGCAGGACAACGACTTCGCTACGTGGAGGAATTTCAACAACCTCTACTGGCCAGCCCGCTACCTGGTGGACAAGCACGGCAATGTCCGCCAGATCGTGGAAGGGGAGGGAAGCTACGCCGAGACAGAAAAGCTCGTGCGTGAATTGCTTATCGACGCCAACCCCGACGTCGACCTCCCCGAACCGGTCGAAGGTGGCGAAGCAGCAGGCGGTACAAAGGGCCGGAACCCGGAAACTTATCTCGGTACTGCGCGTGCCGAATACACCAAGCAGCCCGGTTACACCGACGGCGAGCACGACTTCGGCGAAGCACCCGCACCGGAGCGAGGAATGTTCGCGCTCAGCGGCGAGTGGGTTCTCGAAAAAGAATCTGTCCATTCCACCAGCGGCAGCGGCGGACACCTCGACATCAATGTCTTCGCGCAGTGGGTCCAGCTCGTGGTTTCGGGTGAAGGCGAGATCGAGGTCGAGTATCCGGATGGTTCGACAAAGACATTCCCGGCTACCGACGGCACCCTCGACCTCGTGAAAGCCGAAACGCCCACCGAGGGGATGCTGCGCATCCGGCCCTCGGCAGGCGTGAAGTTGTACTCGTTGACCTTTGGCTAGCCAGCGATGACCTTGTCCAGCGCCTCCGCGAACCGCGCGACGGTGCCGTCCACGTCGGCCCACTTGTCCAGGCCGAACAGGCCGATGCGGAAGGTGGAGAAGCTCTCGGGCTCGCCGATCTGCAGCGGGACACCGCCGGCGACCTGGATGCCGGCCTGCTTGAAGGCGGCGCCCGCGGCTTGTTCGGGGCTATCGGCGTGCATGACCACGATGGAGGTGGCTTCGAACCCGGGGGCCGCGACGGAGGAGAAGCCCTTCTCGGCCAGCAGCTCGCGCACTTTGGTGCCCAGCTCGACCTGGCGGGCGGTCAGCTCGTCGAGGCCGATCTCCTTGGCTTCCTTCATCAGCTCGAGGTTGTGCGCGATCGCGTCGGTGGGGACCGTGGCGTGGTAGGCGGCGGAACCGTCGACGTAGCCCTCGGCGATGGCGGTCCACTTGGCCAGGTCCATGGCGAAGCTGTCGGAGGTGGTGTTGTCCAGCTCGGCGCGCGCGGCCTTCGAGAACATCACGTAGCCGGTAGCAGGGGAGCCGGACCAGCCCTTCTGGGGTGCGGAGATAAGCACGTCCACGCCGGTTTCTTCCATGTTGATCCACTTGGTACCGGAAGCGACGCAGTCGAGGACCATGAGGGCGTCGACGTCGTGGGCGGCGTCGGCAAGCTTGGAGATGTAGTCGACCGGCAGCTCGAGGCCGGCCGCGGTCTCCACGTGCGCGGCGAAGACGACGGCGGGACGCTCGGCGCGGATGCGCTCTACAGCAGCGTCGATGGCGGGCGGGGCGTAAGAGGTGCGCTCGTCGTCGGAGGTCGGTTCGGCGTTGAGCACCGTGACGTTCCCAGCGACACCGGAGGCATCGAAGATCTGCGTCCAGCGGTGGGAGAAGTTGCCCGTGCGGATGACCAGCGCGTCTTTGCCGCGGGTAAATTGGCGGGCGACGGATTCCATCGCGAAGGTTCCGCCGCCGGGCACCACAGCAACAGATTCAGCGTGGTACGTCTCGCGCAGGATCGCCTGGATTTCCTGCATGATGCCGATGAATTTGGCGGACATGTGGTTCAGCGAGCGGTCGCTGAACACTGCCGAGTATTCGAGGAGGCCGTCGGCATCGATGTCGGGGCGGGGAAGAGTGATGTCAGTCATGCCCCAACGCTAGCCCGTTTCTCCTACGATGGTGGGCGCTTACCGTGAAAAGGAGAAAACAATGGGTCGTTGGATCGTCGCAATCGTCGGAGCCGTCATCGGTGCACTGCTCACCGGTTTCATTTTGAGCCAGCTCGGAGTCACAGGAATTCTGTACACCATCCTCGTGCTCGTCGGCTCGGCCGTCTGCTCGTCGCTCGCGGGCACGTTGTACTTCCGCGCGAAACGCTAGAGCGCGTTCACGCCGCCAGGCAGGCTCGTCAGCGTCACGTTCCGCGCGTCAGCATGAGCTGCGTGCTTATCGACGAACCCCTGTGACCTCTTCCCCGATGCGCAGTACACCACCACATCGGTGCCTTCGGGGAGAGAGTCGATGAAGTCAACGCCGAGCTGCGGGTCAGCAGAGGTCGGGATGTGCTCGGCCCTGGCAGCTGAAATGTCCTTGATGGCCTTCTCGTGCTCTTCCCGCACGTCGAGTGCGACGGCGGCTCCCGTCGCGACGGCCTCCAGGAGCTCCTCGCTCCCGTTATCGGGCACAGCGCACGCCGCGCCTTCATAGTCGGCGAAAGCGGTGACCAGCTCGCGGCCGGGGTCGCGCCGGACATCGAAGCGGCGGATCTGGGTGGTCAGAGCGTCGTACATGTGGAGTGTGCCCACAGTCGCCTCACCGACCCCGGTCAGGAATTTAATGACCTCGGTGGACATGAGTCCGCCGACCACGCTCGTGGTCACGCCCAACACACCGGCGGTGGCGCAGTCGGGCACGGAATCCGCGTCGGGCTGGTCGGGGTAGAGGTCGCGCATGCCCACGCCGTCGTCCGGTGCGCCGGGGCCGGACCACCACAGCGCCACGTCGCCGCGGTAGCGCAGCACCGACCCCCACACGAGGGGAGTGCCGGTGATCTCGGCGGCGTCGGCTGCCATGAATTTGGTGGCGAAGGTGTCCGAGCCGTCAATGAGCACATCGATACCCTCGAGCAGCTCCACTGCATTCGAGGCATCCATTCGGCCGTCGATCGTGGTCACGTCGATGCCGGGCTGCAGCTCACGCAGTCGCTCTGCGGCCACTTCGGTCTTCTTCCTGCCCACATCGGAGGCCCCGAAGAGGATCTGGCGGTGAATATTAGTAAGGTCGACCACGTCGTCGTCGATAAGCGAAATATGCCCGACTCCTGTCGCCGCGAGCGTCTGCATGATCGGGCACCCGAGCCCTCCCGCTCCGATGACCAGCACTTTCGCGCTATGTAGCGCTTCTTGTTGCTCGGGCCCGAAGCCGGGCAGATTCATCTGGCGGGCGGTACGGCGCAATTCTTGCTCGGGAAGAGAAATCACACCCGTCCACTTTAATGGCCTAAGCTTTCTTGGGACACTAATGCCCGCCCACCTATGATTCGGGGCCGATTCCCATGCGCAAATTTCGCGCTGATCCACTGATCTTCTTTACCTCCGTCGGATTCATCGTCGCTTTCGTGGCGCTCACCATCGGTTTCGGTGAACGCGCCCGCGAACTGTATTCCACCGTGTCCACCTGGATGATGGACAATTTCGCGTGGCTGTACATCGGCGGCGTGTCCGCGGTGTTCATCTTCTTGATCGTCTTGTTTGTGTCTCGCTTCGGCAACTACCGCCTCGGCGACGACGATGACGAGCCCGAGTACTCCTTGCCCGTGTGGTTCTCCATGCTGTTCGCCGCCGGCATGGGTGCGACGCTGCTGTTCTGGGGTGCCGCGGAACCGTTGCACCACGCGTATAACCCGCCGCGCGGCGAGTATGAATCGATGAGCCGTGAGGCCATCCGTCAGGCGTTCGAGTTCACCTACTACCACTTCGGTATTCACATGTGGGTGATCTTCACGCTGCCGGGCCTGGCCATGGGGTACTTCATCTACAAGCGCAAGATGCCAGCGCGCTACTCGTCGATCTTCTCGCCGCTGCTCGGCTCGAAGGTGTACGAGTGGCCGGGCAAGCTTCTCGACGCCATCGGCATCATCGGCACCGTCTTCGGCCTCGCCGTCTCCGTCGGCCTGGGCGTGCTGCAGATCAGCGCGGGCCTGAACATTCTGTGGGATGTTCCGCTGGTGACCTGGGTGGAGCTGGCCGTGATCATCTTCATCACCGTCTGCGCTTCCGTGTCGGTGGCCACCGGCCTAGACAAGGGCGTGAAGCTCCTGTCGAACCTGAATATCATCGGCTCGATTGTGCTTTTGGTCTTCCTGTTCGTCGTGGGTCCGACGCTGAAGATCATCGAGCACCTGACCGAGTCCTTCGGTATCTATGCAGCGTCGCTGCCGGAGATGATGTTCTGGGTGGATTCCTACGATGACAATCCGGGCTGGCACGCCACCTGGACCGCGTTCTACTGGGCGTGGACAATGTGTTGGTCGCCGTACGTGGGCATGTTCTTCGCCCGCATTTCCCGCGGCCGCACCGTGCGCCAGTTCATTGCCGGCACGATCTTGCTTCCGGCGGTCTTTGACATCATCTGGTTCGCCACCTTCGGCCGCACGGCGATCGACGTCGAGACGAATGATCCGGGCGTGCTCACCGGCCCCGTCGTGGAAGACGGGGAGACCCCGCAGGCGTTGTTCACCCTGTTGGCGCAGTACCCGCTGTACTTCGTCAGTGGCGCGGTAGCGCTGGCGGTGATCATCTTCTACTTCGTCACGTCGATTGACTCTGCTGCCCTGGTGATGGACATGTTCACCACTGGTGAGGAAGAAGTCACGCCGAAGTATTACCGCGTCGCTTGGGCCGTCGCCGTCGGCGTGGTGACAGCCGCGCTGCTGTTCATCAACGATTCCGGCATTCAGGCGCTGCAGGAAGTGGTGATCATCATCGCCCTGCCGTTCTTCATCGTCTACTTCATCATGATGTTCTCGTTGGTGAAGGCGATGAGCGACGATTCCGCGGCTGCACGCCGCTTCCGTTCCCGCCAGTGGGAGAAGACCGACACTGCGGAGAAATACGAAGAGGCAGACGCCAAGCCCGCGCCGGGCTACGACGAAGAAGGCAACGAGATCGACCGCCCCGAACTCGAGTACGACCACGAGGAAGGCTCATGGCGCCTCACCGAGAGCGTGCTCACCGAGGCAAAGGACGAGGACGAGACGGAGAAGGACTAGAGCGAGAACAGAACTGCATTGACACCGCCGGCGCGAACCAGCGCCGGCTTTGCCATATCCAGGACGTACAGGTCGCCAGTCGGGCTGGAGAAGACGACCCTGTTGCCGTGGTTGTAGACCTGGAACGGCTGGAGACGGCTCGGCTGGCGCTCGAAGCCCTGGTTCCAGCACTTGGTGCCAACCCACTTGCGCTGGATGGACACAGCCGGGATCAGCTCGCCCTTGGGGTTGCACTCCGGCTGGGACTTGCGGGCGCGGTCGCTCACGCAGAGGGTCTCGCCGTCGTACAGGGCGCAGCGGACGGAGTCGTCGGAATTGGCAACGAACTGTGCCGCCGCAGCCGCCTGCGGGGCGAGGGCGACGGTGCCGAGCCCCGCAGCGAGAGCTGTGGAGGCGAGGATGGAGGTGATGCGCTTCATGGTGTGGACTCCTTCAATTAGGTAGTGACGGTCGTCACAGTCCACTATTAGCAGAATTACAGGACCTGGTCAGCCCAACTGGCCAATCCCTCAAAGCTTGACGAGGCCACTGCGTGCTCCCGCTTCGGAATCCGTCCTGCACTGCGTGCGAGCATGCCGCCTTCCACAGCCAGGCGCATTGCCCGTGCCATGGCTTCCGGGTCCTGGCAGCGGTTGACGGCGCTGGCCAGAAGTACACCGTCGCAGCCGAGCTCCATCGCCAGGGCAGCATCCGAGGCGGTGCCGACACCCGCGTCGATAAGGATGGGCACTTCCGCACGGGAGCAGATCAGCTCGATATTGTGCGGGTTCAGGATTCCCAGGCCGGTGCCGATGGGGGAGCCGAGCGGCATGACGGCGGCAGCCCCCAAGTCCTCGAGTTTCTTCGCCGCCACCGGATCGTCGGAGGTGTAGGCGAGGACGGTGAAGCCTTCGTCGATAAGCAGCTCGCACGCGTCGACCGTTTCCACGACGTCCGGCAGGAGTGTGTGGTCGTCGGCGATGACCTCGAGTTTCACCCAATCCGTGCCCAGCGCCTCCCGCGCGAGTTTCGCCGTGATCACCGCATCGCGCGCGGTGCGGCAGCCTGCGGTATTCGGCAGTGGCGCGATATTCAGGCGGTTCAGCAAATCGAAGACGGATTCGCCGGCGCCGTCCTGCTTCGCGGCGAACCGGCGCATCGCCACCGTGGTCAGCTCCGTTCCCGATGCGACCAGCGCGCGCTCCAGCATGTCCTGCGAGCTCGCCCCGCCGGTGCCCATGATCAGGTGCGAGTTGAATTTCTTGCCAGCGATCTCCAGCATCGCTAGCCTCCCTGCACGGCGGTGAGGATGTCTACCTTCGCGCCGTCGTCAAGCTTTGTCGTCTCCCACTCGGAGCGCGGAACGACATCGCCGTCGACCGCGACGGCCGTGCCCGCGGGTACCTCGCCGAGACGCTCGCGCAGAAGCTCATCGACGCTTCCTGCCTCCGTCGTGATTTCTTCATCGTTGACGATCAGCTGCATTAGTTCCTCCTTGAATGACGCAGGGGATCACAGGCTTCCAACTCTACGGGTGGCTGTGCACCTTCGACCAGCGCGGCCCCGCACTTCGCGCCCATGGCGGCGAGCAGAATGCCGTGGCGGAAATAGCCGGTGGACACGACGACTCGGTCGCTGACACGGCCGAGATATGGCAGGTCGTCCGGCGAACCGGGGCGCGCGCCGACGTGCGTTTCGATGAAATCGCAATCCTCGATGCCGGGCACGATCTCGCTGGCGTCGCGCAGCAGTTGCAGCACGCCACCCGCCTGCGGTTGCGCCCGATCGTCCTCGCGCGTCGTCGCCCCGATCGTGAGCGTGCCGTCCTCGCGCGGAATCAGGTAAATCGGTCGGTCTTCGACGAAACCGCGGATCACATGGTCGATCAACGGCCGCTGATGCTCTGGCACGCGCAGCTCCACCATGTCTCCGTAGACCGGGCGCAGCTTCAGCGGATTTTCGCCGTCGAACCAGCCCGTCGTCTCGCGCGCGCCGAGCCCGTTGGCCAGCACGACCTGCTCGGCATCGACGTCGTTGACATCGCTCACGGCCTCCGCAACGAACTCGACTCCGGCTTTAGCGCACGCATCCTGCAACGCGGTAGCGAATAGTCGCGGACGGACCTGGTGGTCGCCGGGGATATGCACGGCACCGCTTATCGACGGCGCCAGCGCCCCCTCCAGCTTCCTCGCCTCCCGCGTGGTGACCCGCTCCGTGGTCATCCCGTGGAGCTCTTGGTAGGCCTGCAATTCCTCCAGGTGCGTCTTGTCAGCCCGGTCTTTCGCCACCACCAGCGTTCCGTCAGTGCGGTAGCCAGTGGGGGAGTCCGTGTACTTCTGTGTGAGCTCGATCAGCTCCGGGTACCACTTTCCGGCCGCGATCATCAGCGGAAACAGCGGGTCCTGCTTGTACACCACCTCTGCCGCCGGTGCGAGCATCCCGCCCGCGTGCCAGGTCGCGCCGCTGGCAGGCTCCGGGTCGTACACCGTGACGGAGTGGCCGCCGTCGGCGAGACGAAGCGCCGTCGATAAGCCGATAATGCCCCCGCCGATTACTGCAACCTTCATGCTTTCCTTCTTTGCTGCCATTTATCGATCGCCCACCAGAACAACGGAATGAAAGCGACCGCGATGATCCAGTAGATCAACCAGAAACTGCCCGCAAGACCCGTGAGCGTGATCATCGCCGCCAAAATCACGATCGTGATCACGCATGCGATGACACAACGGGTGAGGTCGAATCCCTTGCCGCTCACGTCCGAAGTGCCACGCCACTTGTGGTCCATTGCCTGGATGAGGTCCTTGCCAAAAGCGATGGCGAAAACCGCATAGAACGCGCCGAGCCCATGAAAGAAATTTGCCCAGCGCATGTCCGCGATGCTCCAAAACGTGTAGATGAGTAGCACGAAATTGATCGGGATGGTGGCTACCAGCAGGGCGTATCCCGTTTTTGGGAGCCTGAACACGTAGCGCAGGGCCATCCCGCCGAACAAGCAGAGCCAGTACGCGATCTCCGCGAGAATGATGGCAAGGATCATGATCCCGACCATACGCGCCTCGCCGTACACGAAATTCCTTTAGCGTGGATAGAGCAACCGATTTAGTTAAGGAGAGTTTATGTTTATTCGTTCCCGTGACGATGTCGAGACTGTTGAGTGGGGTGGCGGCACCTCCGAGCGCCTGCTGACCGCCAAGGACAATATGGGTTATGCCGTTGCTCACACCGTCGTGCGTGCCGGCACCGAGTCGAAGCTGCAGTACCGCAACCACCTCGAGGCCTGTTACTGCATCGGCGGCTCCGGCGAGGTTGAGGACACTGAGGGCAATGTCTACCCGATCACCCCGGGCACCTTTTACGTCCTCGACGAGCACGACGCCCACTACCTGCGCGGCGGTAAGGACGAGGACCTGATCCTGGTCTCCGTGTTCAACCCGGCGATCACCGGCGATGAGAAGCATTCCCTGTCTGAGGATGGCTTTAGCTCCTACTAAACATGACTGAACAGCGTATTCGCCGCGCCGTTCTGATCGTGGCGCTGCTGAACTTCGGCTATTTCTTCGTCGAGTTCGCAGCGGCCATCGCGATCGGATCGGCGTCTCTTTTTGCCGACTCGGCGGACTTCCTCGAGGACACCGCAATCAACATGCTGGTGTTCTTCGCGGTGGCGTGGTCGGCGGCGCGCCGTCGTAGAGCGGGCTCCGTGCTCGCCGCCCTGATCCTGATCCCCGCGATCGCCGCGATCGTGACCGTCGTGCTCAAGATCGTGAACCCGGAGCCACCCTCGCCTGAGGGGCTGACCGGTGTGGCTGTAGGCGCGCTCGCGGTGAACCTGATCTGCGCCGTGATCTTGCTGCGCCTGCGCAACGAAGGGTCCTCCCTGGCCACCGGCGCATGGCTCGCCGCGCGTAACGACGCGTTGGCCAACATCCTCATCATCGTCGCCGGCCTGCTCACTTTCGTGTGGGCGACTGGCTGGTTCGACATCATCGTCGGCGCGATTATTGCCGCCGTGAACTTGTCTGCCGCCAAGGAAGTGTGGGAAGAATCCCGCGAGGAGCACGACTCGGTCGAGGAAGCTTTCGCGGATATGGAGGACTGCTGACACTTTCTCACATAAAGTGATGTGGAGCACATGTCACTAGCGATAGGAGACAGGTCTCATGTCCACCGCCAAGAAACAACGCTCCGCATGGCTCGGCCCCGGGCTTCTCATCAGTGCCTCATTCATCGGGCCGGGCACCGTCACCACCGCCACAGTCACTGGCGCAAGTTTCGGCTTCGCGCTGAGCTGGGCGATCGTGTTTTCCATCATCGCCACGATCATCCTGCAGGAAATGTCCGCCCGCCTGGGATTGATGGGCAAAATAAGCACGGGCGAAGCGATGCGCGCGACCTTCGAATCGCCCGTGGCCAAGCTCTTCATGATCGTGCTCATTGTCACGGCCATCGGCATCGGCGGCGCGGCGTACGCGGGTGGCGACACGACGGGCACAGCACTCGCGCTTAGCGACGTGACCCACCTTCCAGTCCCCGTCCTCTCCGGCATCATCGCCGCTGTGCTCGTCCTGCTGCTGCTCACTGGCAGTTATAAATTCTTCGAGCGCTTCATGACTGCGCTGGTGATCATTCTTGTCGGCGTCTTCCTCGTCACCGCTGTGGCCGTGAAGCCCGATGTTGGCGCGCTTCTCCACGGCATCTTCGTTCCCGAAGTGCCCGCTGGGGCAGCCTTGACCGCCATCGCTCTGATTGGCACCACGGTCGTTCCGTACAACGTTTTCCTCCATTCCAACCTGGTGCAGGAGAAATGGGGCAATGAACCGCAGGACCTTGCTATGAAGAAGGCGCGCGTGGACAACGTCGTCTCGATCTCCATCGGCGGCCTGATCACGCTGGCCATTCTCACCACCGCCGCGACCGTGATGTTCAGCCAGGGTTTGGAGGCTGAGTCTGCCGCCGACCTCGCCGACCCCCTTCGCCCCATGCTTGGCGACGTCGCCCCCTGGGTCCTTGCCATCGGCCTCTTTGCCGCCGGCATGACCTCTGCCGTCGCCGGCCCTCTTGGCGCCGCCTACGCCATCTGCGGAGTCATGGGCTGGTCCCGTGACCTGACAGACAACAAATTCCGCGCCATCTACCTCACTGTTGTTATCGTCGGCGCCATCATTGCCATCACCGGCGTCAACCCAGTGCAGGTCATCATCCTTGCCCAGGCCGCCAACGGCATCCTCCTGCCCGTTGTCGCCTTCTTCCTGCTCTACACCATGAACAACAAGAAGCTCCTCGGCGATCACGTCAACGGCCTAGTGACCAACATCATCGGCGGCATCATTTTCGTGATTACCGTCGTCCTTGGAGGCATGACGCTTATCGACTTGTTCTAGTGCTCTAGGGGGTCTCAAATCCGCAGGGACTCCGCAGTGCGGAGTTTTAGGGGGTGCTGGCGTGGGTAGGCGTTTGTGAAACCGCAGGGACTCCGCAGTGCGGAGTTTTAGGGGGTGCTGGCGTCGATAGGCGTTTGTGAAACTGCAGGGACTCCGCAGTGCGGAGTCGGGGGCGGTGCCGCACGTCGGCGTTTTAAAGGGGTTGTTTGGGGCGTCGATAAGCGCTTTGCAAACGTGCAGGAACTCCGCACTGCGGAGTCTCTGACCAGGTATGTTCGAACGCTTGTGCGAGTGTGTCCAAGTCGTTTTGTATGGTTCGTTTAACAAAAGCAAACAACCATTGGGGGGAATCATGTTGGTGATGGAAGCAGGGTCCGAGCTGAGGGCTGAAGTGCTGGCCGAAGAGATTGTTGATAGGTATCGCTCGATGATGCGTTCGAGGGCTGGTCTCTTGGAGATGATCGGGGAGTTCGACCGTCGCAGTCTCGCCCAGGAATGTGGGGCGTCCAGCACGGCGACGTGGCTGATGCGCCGTCTGGGGATCTCTGAGTCGTCGGCGCACGAGTATGTGTACGTGGCGCGGCAGCTGCTGAATTTTCCGTATCTGGCGGAGATGTTCGCAGCGGGGAATTTGAGCTACTCGGCGCTGCGGCTGTTGCTCAAGTATCTCACGCCGGAGAATGAGGTCGAGCTGGTGGAAAAGGGGATGGAGTTGGGGCATAACGGCCTGGAATGCGCGCTGGCCGGACGCGAAAAGGCCGGAGGTGATAAGCCGAAAAAGGAGTACTACCTGCGGATGGCGAAGGAAGATGACGGGGACCTGACGCTTTGGGCGCGGCTCAATCACGTCGACGGGGATGCCTTCTGCGCCGCGCTGAAGATCGGGCATCTCGCATTCGCGGCGAGCGAGGAGGAGCTGAGCTCGCTCATCGGGGAGGACGGATACGTCGACCCGGCCAAGCTGGATGCCCTCATCAAGGCGAAGGAGGAGGAAGAGGAGAAGATGCAGGCCAAGAAGGACGTTTCGGGCTTCGGTTTGCCGACGGGGCGTGCGATGGTCCACGCGCTGATGGGCATGGTCAACGCGGTCAGGTCGCAACCGCAGAGCAAGCTCCGGGCGCCGGGCGCGCAGGTCAGCGTGATGGCGACACTGGATGGCCGAGCGTACCTTCCCAATAATGCCGGGGTGGCGTCGGAGGGGCTGGCGAACCTCGTGGCCAATGCGCTGGTGCGCCTGGACACGGTCGATGACCGCGGATTGATCATCAACGCGGGGCGTTCGACGCGTTTGGCAACGGATGGGCAGATCCGCTCCCTGTTGGCAATGTGGGGCGGGCAGTGCGCGATGCCGGGATGCACGCACACGCGCTTCATGGAATTCCACCACATGGAGGAATGGGCCAATGGCGGCCTGACGGACATGGACAACCTTATCCCGCTGTGCTCCGCGTGCCACTCGCTGGTCACGGAGGGCTACGCCGAAATCACCCGTCACGGAGATGAGATCGTCTTCGACTTCGGGGACGGCAGCCGCTACGTGTCCTACAACCACTCGCTGCCGGTCCGGAACGACTCCTACGTGATGCCGAAGGTGGAGAAGCGCGGATGTGCCGACAGTTTCGCGAGTTAGCTGCGTCCGCGGTCGACGCCGGCCACCACGCGCTCAACGTAGTCGCGCGGATCCTCGGCGTTCATGATGCCGCGGACGATGGCGACACCGTCGACGCCGGTGCGGGCGAGGTCCTCGGCATCGTCGACGGTGACATCGCCGATGGCGACGATGGGCAGCTCCGATGCTGCGACGAGGGCGGGGTAGCCGTCGAGGCCCAGGGGAGCGCGGCCCGAGTCCTTGGTCGGGGTGTCGCGGAAGGGCCCGGCACCGATGTAGTCGATGACATCGGAGAAGTCGTTGGCGGCTTCGACCAGCTCCAGGGTGCCAGTGGTCAGGCCGATGATGGCATCGGGGCCGAGCAGGTCGCGAGCAATGCGGGGGTTCAGGTCGTCCTGGCCGATGTGGACACCGGCGACACCGTGGGGGGCGAGGGCGAGGGCGACGTCAACGCGGTCGTCGATAAGCACGCGCGTGGCGGGGTTGACCTCGTGCACGGCGGTGACCACGGACAAACCGAGGTCGTACAGATCGCGTGCGCTGATGGGTTTGCTGCGCACCTGGATGATGCCGACACCGCCCTGGGCGGCGGTGCGGGCGGTCTCCACGATCTGGTCGGGGGCACCGGCGCCGGTAACGAAATAGCAGCGGAGGTCGAGTTCGGTCATGTGCGCCATTGTAGGGACACACCCGTACGGTACGGTTTGTCTATTCAGATCCTCTGGGAGAAGGGACGACCACATGAAGATCCGGGCTTTGGCGGCAGCGGCGTTAGCTGCGCTGGCTCTGGTAGCTGCACCACAGGCGAATGCGCAGGTCGACCCGAATTACCAGTGGCGAACGGACCCGGCGGCAAAGGTGCTGGCGGGCAAGCCGTTCGCGCCGGGTGTGCTGCACCGCGTGCCGGGCTCGTGGTTCGACGCACAGCGGGCGAATCCGGGTGCGAAGCATGCGGCGTCGCGCGGGCGTGCGCTGTACGGCCCGGGCGCGCCGATCTACGTCGGGTTGTACGGCATGTGCACGGTCGCGGCGGTCGGCACCGACGGGGCGGGGCGCAAGGTGGCGCTCACCGCGGGGCACTGTGGCAACGTCGGGGACCCGGTGGTCGCGTCAGATTCGTTCGCGGCGGGCCCGACGGGCCGGGTCGCGCGGAAGAACGGGGCGATGGACTACGCGGTGATCGAGCTCGGCCCGCGCGCGGACCTGACGGCGAGTTACAACGGCACGACGATCCGCTCGACGGGTGGGTCGGTGCGCACCGGCGACCAGCTGTGCAAGAACGGCTACGCGTCGGGTGTGACCTGCGGAATCAACTGGATGACGGACGGCGTGCGCCAGCAGTCGCAGGTCTGCGCGATGGCGGGCGATTCGGGCGCGCCGCTGTATTCCGGCACGCGCCTAGTCGGGCTGGTCAACGGCTCCTCGATCCCGCGGAATGCGAACCTGCAGTGCATGAGCCCGCTGCAGGGGCCGATCCACTCGCCGACAGTGTCCACGAGCATCGACGCGATCATCCGCGACCTCAACGCCGCGCCGGGCGTGGGCAACGGCTTCCGTCTGGCGCGCTAGCTGAGGCGGCCGAGCACCTCGTCGTGCAGCAGGCCGTTAGTGGCCACGGCATTGCCGCCGTGCGGGCCGTCCTCGCCAGCAAGCGAGGTGAAGCGGCCGCCGGCCTCAGTCACGAGGACAGACAGGGCGGCCAGGTCCCAGAGGGAGACCTCAGGTTCGGCGGCGATGTCCACGGCGCCCTCGGCGACCAGGCAGTACGAGAAGAAATCGCCGTAGCCGCGCAGGCGCCACGCATCGTCGGTGAGCGAAATCAGCTGGTCACGCAACCCGCGGTCGCGCCAGCCGCTCAAGGAAGAGATGCTTATCGACGCATCCGCCAGCCCCGCAACCCCCGAGACCCCCAGCCGGGTGACGCTGCCGTCGGCGAATGTGCGCCACGCACCGGCGGCCTCACTGGCGTACCAGCGGCGTGCCAGGGCAGGGGCGCTGATGACGCCGACGACGGGCTTGCCGTCCTCAAGCAGGGAGATGAGTGTCGCCCACACGGGCACGCCGCGGACGAAATTCTTGGTGCCGTCGATCGGGTCGATGACCCATTGGCGGCCGGAGAACTGCACGTCGCCGCCGAATTCTTCGCCGAGGACGGCGTCGGCGGGGCGGGCGGTGCCGAGTTTGTCGCGCAGCGCGCTCTCGACTGCCACATCAGCGTCGGAAACGGGGGTCATGTCGGGCTTGGTATCCACCTTCAGGTCGGCGGATTCAAAGCGCTCGAGAGTTATTGCGTCGGCAAGCTCAGCCAGTTCGAGGGCGAGGGCGAGGTCGTCGGAGTAGTTAGCCATGCTGTTCAAGCTTAGCCAGCACTTCGTCGACGAGCTGGCGGTTTCCGGCAACGCACCATGTGACCCCACCGGCATCGGCCTTCACGGCCTTGCCGCCGGCAGCCTCGACGAGTGCTTTACCGGGCAGCCAATCCCAGTCGGCGACAGAGTGCTGCAGCCAGCCGCCGATCCCGCCGGAAGCGACCGTGGCCAGATCGATCGAGCCGGCGCCGAACATGCGCACGGTGGCTGCACAGTTGGTGGCGTCCAGCCACGCGTTCCGGATGGCCTCGTCTTTCATCGAGGTGGGGTGGAGGTAGGTGGCGAGCGCCAGGTGGGGCAACGGGGCGTCGATAAGCTGCTCGAGCGTGCGGCCGTTCCGTGTCGCGGTGCCGTTGTCTGCGACCCACGTCGTGGCGAGCGCGGGACGGTGAATCGCGCTGGTCAGAATGTGCGTGGGGTCGCTGGCCTCGCCCTCGACGAGCGCGAGCGCGGAGCAGAAATAATCGGAGCCCGACGCGAAATTGTAGGTGCCGTCCACCGGGTCGATCACCCACGTGCGCCCGCTTGTCGACGCCTTCGCCGCGCCCTCTTCGCCCACGATCCCGTCCTCGGGGCGCAAGGCTTCGAGTGCTCCCGCGACGAAGTCCTCGGCGGCCGTGTCGGCATTGGTGACAACGTCGGACACCGAGGTCTTCTGGCCGGTCTCGAGCCCCTCGTCGCGCATGCTCAGCGCCAGGCCCCCGGCTGTCTCGACGAGCGCGCGGGCGAGCTCGGCGTCAGTGGAATTGCGGTGCGAATCAATGAAAGCTGCGGTAGACACAGCCGCCATTATTCCTGAACGTAGACATTCGAGCCGAGCTTGTGGAATTCCTTGGCCATTTCGCGCTCGCCGCGGCGGTAGTCGGTGCCGCCGGCGAAGCTCGGGATGCCCAGATCGGCGATGAGCTTCTTGTTCTTATCATCCAGGGCCTCGTCGATCGCGTCGCCGAATTCGTCGCGGATGTCCTGGCTGATGCGCATCGAGCAGAACTTCGGGCCGCACATCGAGCAGAAGTGCGCGGTCTTGGCGGGCTCAGCGGGAAGCGTCTCGTCGTGGTACGCCTGCGCGGTCTCCGGGTCGAGGGAGAGCGCGAATTGGTCGTGCCAGCGGAATTCGAAGCGAGCCTTGCTCATCGCGTCGTCCCAGTCGCGCGCACCCGGGTGGCCCTTCGCCACATCGGCGGCGTGGGCGGCGATCTTGTAGGTGATCACGCCGGTTTTCACATCGTCCTTATTCGGCAGGCCGAGGTGCTCTTTCGGGGTGACGTAGCACAGCATCGCGGTGCCGCCCATGGCGATATTGGCAGCGCCGATCGCGGAAGTGATGTGGTCGTAGCCGGGCGCGATATCGGTGACCAAGGGGCCGAGAGTGTAGAACGGGGCGCCGCCGCACCATTCCTCTTCCTTCTCGTTGTTCACCTGAATCATGTTCAGCGGCACATGGCCGGGGCCCTCGATCATCACTTGGACGTCGTGGTTCCAGGCGCGCTTGCACAGCTCGCCGATGGTCTTGAGCTCCGCGAACTGGGCGGCGTCGTTGGCGTCGGCGACGGAACCGGGGCGCAGGCCGTCGCCAAGTGAAAATGCGATGTCGTACTGCGCGAAGATCTCGCACAGCTCGTCGAAGTTCTCGTAGAGGAACGACTCCTTGTGGTGCGCGAGGCACCAGCCGGCCATGATGGAGCCGCCGCGGGAGACGATGCCGGTGACGCGTTTCGACGTCAGCGGGACATACGGCAAGCGCACACCCGCGTGGACAGTCATGTAGTCGACGCCCTGCTCAGCCTGCTCGATGACGGTGTCGCGGAAGATCTCCCACGTCAGGTCCTCGGCGACGCCGCCGACCTTCTCCAGCGCCTGGTAGATCGGCACGGTGCCGATCGGGACAGGGGAGTTACGCAGGATCCACTCGCGGGTGGTGTGGATGTCGTTGCCGGTGGACAGGTCCATGACGGTGTCCGCGCCCCAGCGGGTGGCCCAGCGCAGCTTGTCCACTTCCTCGCGGATCGACGAAGTGACCGCGGAGTTGCCGATATTGGCGTTGATCTTGGTCAAAAACGCATTGCCGATGATCATCGGCTCGGACTCCGGGTGGTTGATGTTGTTCGGAATGATTGCGCGGCCGGCAGCGACTTCCTCGCGGACCTTCTCCGGGTCGCAGTGCTCGCGCAGCGCGACAAAGCGCATCTCCGGGGTGATCTCGCCGCGGCGTGCGTACGCCATCTGCGTGACACGCTTGCCGTCCTTCGCGCGCAGGGTCGGGCGGGTCGCTCCACGCCATTCCTCGCTGGCCGCGCCGCGCTTCATTGCGCGGGTGCCGTCGTCCTCGAGGTTCCGTGCACGGCCCTCGTATGCTTCTACGTCGTCGCGCTCGGCGATCCATTCGCTGCGCAGGTCCGGCAGGCCCTCTTCCGGTTCGGCCCACGGGCCGCGGGTGCGGTACACGCGGAACGGCTCATTCGGCCCTGTCGGGGAATCGTCCAGCTCAATCGCGGTTTCCGGAACTTCAAGCCCGTCTTCGACAATCGGGGCGTACGAGTGCTTCGGGTGGATTTCAGACGCGTAAATATCAGCCATCAGCTGCTCCTTACTTCCTTCGCTGGTGCTAACCAGACAGGTTCGGACGGTGCTCGCACGGCTCAATATCAGTGCGATCTCAGCCCGCTGCCGCGGGCGCCCGTGTGGGTGCGCCACACAGTGTAGGTCTTCCGGTGGTGCTTCGTAGGCGATTTACGAAGTCCACTAGACTTCGCACGTATGCAGCCAGAGACCAGCAACCGGATCCAGTCCCTCGACTCCACCCTGACCACCATCGAGTCGGTCATGGACCTTGACGAGATGGATTCACGCGCCCGCGAGCTGGAGCAGCAGGCCGCCGACCCGAGCTTGTGGGACGACCCCGACCACGCGCAGACGGTGACCACGGAGCTATCCAACGTGCAGGCCAAGCTGCGAAAAGTCACGGGCCTCCGCCAGCGTCTCGACGATCTTCCGGTCATGTACGAACTCGCGGAAGAAGAGGGCGACGCATCGCTTGCCGACGACGAATTGGCCGATCTGGAAACCCAGATCTCCGCTCTGGAAGTGACCACGATGCTGTCGGGCGAATACGACGAGCGCGAGGCAGTGGTGAATATCCGCTCCGGTGCCGGCGGTGTCGATGCCGCTGACTGGGCGGAAATGCTGATGCGCATGTACACCCGCTGGGCGGAAAAGAACGGCCACAAGGTCGACGTCTACGACATCTCCTACGCCGAGGAAGCCGGCATCAAATCCGCGACCTTCGTCGTCCACGGCGAGTACATGTACGGCCAGCTCTCCGTCGAGCAGGGTGCGCACCGCCTCGTCCGCATCTCGCCCTTCGACAACCAGGGCCGCCGCCAGACCTCGTTTGCCGAGGTGGAGGTTCTGCCGGTGGTGGAGCAGACAGACCACATCGACATCCCCGACTCCGATATCCGCGTCGACGTCTACCGCTCCTCCGGTCCCGGCGGCCAGTCCGTGAACACCACAGACTCCGCCGTGCGCATTACTCACGAGCCCACCGGCATTGTGGTGACCTGCCAGAACGAGAAGTCCCAGATTCAGAACAAGGCCTCGGCCCTGAACGTCCTGCAGTCCAAGCTCCTGGAACTCAAGCGCCAAGAGGAAAAAGCCGAGCTCGACGCCCTCGGCGCCGGCGGCAACGCCAGCTGGGGCAACCAGATGCGCTCGTACGTCCTGCACCCGTACCAGATGGTCAAAGACTTGCGCACCAACTACGAAGTCGGCGACCCGCAGAAGGTCCTCGACGGCGACCTCGACGGGTTCCTCGAAGCCGGTATCCGCTGGCGCATGGCGGAGCAGCAAGGCGAAGAATCCTAAAATCCTGAACGTCACCTGAATCACCTGCGGTTTCCGCGAGTGGGATTTCCGTGCGGCCCGCGTCTGTCACTAGAGTGGCGCGTGTGATCACTTTCTCGAATGTGACAAAGGTCTATCCGACGTCGACGCGGCCGGCGCTGGACGATATCTCGCTGACGATTGAAAACGGCGAATTCGTCTTCCTCATTGGCCCGTCGGGCTCGGGCAAGTCGTCGTTTCTGGAGCTGCTCATCCGCGAGGAGAACGTCACCAGCGGTGACATCCACTTCGGCGACTTCCACGTCAACGAGCTGAAGGGCAAGGAGGTGAACAAGCTCCGCCAGTCCATCGGCTACGTCTTCCAGGATTTCCGGCTGCTGCCGAAGCTGAACGTGTACGACAATGTGGCGTTCGCGCTGGAAGTCATCGGTAAGCCGAAGTCGAAGATCAAGAAGCTGGTGCCGGAGGCGCTTGAGATCGTCGGCCTGGACGCGAAGGCGAACCGCATGCCGAACGAGTTGTCCGGCGGCGAGCAGCAGCGCGTGGCCATCGCGCGCGCGTTCGTGGACCGTCCGCATCTTTTGCTTGCCGACGAGCCGACGGGCAACCTTGACCCGTCCACCGCCGACGACATCATGGCGCTGCTGGCACGCATCAACCGCATGGGCACGACCGTGATCATGTCCACCCATAATGCGCGTGCAGTCAATGACATGCGCAAACGTGTGATCGAGCTGCACCTGGGCAAGCTTGTTCGCGATGAGAGCCACGGCGTGTACGGAACTGTGGGGGCATAACTATGAATTGGAATTTCATCTTCCGTGAGGGCTTCCGCGGGCTGGGCCGCAACCTCACCATGACGATCGCTTTGATCATCACCACGGCACTGTCGCTGGCGCTGGTCGGCGCGGGCATCCTCATGTCCAAGGTCACCAGCGAGACCAAGGACCTCTACCTCGACCGCGTCGAAGTGATGGTGGAGCTGAGCGAGGAGATCTCGGCGGGGGACAAGGACTGTTCGTCGACAAGCTGTGCGGAAGTGCGCGACAAGCTGCAGGCGGATGACCGCGTCGAGTCCGTGACCTTCCGTAACCGCGAGCAGTCGTACGAGCGTTTCGTGGAGCTGTTCCAGGAATCCGACCCGGTGCTGGTGCAGGAGACCTCGAAGGATTCGATGCCGGCGGCGCTGCATGTTCGGCTGGAGGATCCGACGAATACCGAGCCGATCGACGCTGTGCGCGACATGCCGCAGGTGGAATACGTGGCCGACCAGGCCAGCGATGTCCGCGGCGTGGCTGACTCGCTCGATTCCTTCCGCAATGCGACATTCATCATTGCTGCGGCGCAGGCGCTGGCAGCCGCGTTCTTGATCGCGAATATGGTGCAGCTCGCCGCGTACAGCCGCCGCGAAGAAATCGGCATCATGCGCATGGTGGGCGCGACCCGCTGGTTCACTCAGGCGCCGTTCATTCTCGAGGCGTTGATCTCCGTGTTCATCGGCGCGGTCATTGCCACGGTGGGCGTGTGGGCGATCAAATCGCAGATCGTCGACCCGATGCTGGCGGGTGTGTACGAGAACCTGCTCATCGCGAAGCTTTCCGACGGCGCCGTGTGGACCGTCATGCCGCTCGTCGGCCTCGTCGCGCTTCTTGCATCGGGCCTGGTCGCTCAGGTAGCGTTGCGCTCTTACGTGCGAAAGTAGGAGGTCAGGTCATGGCGAAGAAAAAGAAAAAGGACGGTCCGGGCGTCATCGCGTCCAACCGCAAAGCTCGCCATGACTACAACATCCTCGACACCTACGAGGCCGGCGTCGTCCTGGTGGGGACGGAAATCAAGTCCCTGCGCGACGGCAAGGCATCCCTTGTCGAGGCATTCGCGACCATCGATGACGGCGAAGTCTGGCTCCGCAACCTCCACATCCCCGAATATTCGATGGGGTCGTGGACGAACCACTCGCCGCGCCGCACCCGCAAGCTGTTGCTGCACCGTCGCGAGATCGACACGCTTGAAGGCAAGGTCCGCGACGGCAACCGCACCCTCGTGCCGCTGAAGCTCTACCTCAAAGACGGGCGCGTCAAAGTCGAGCTCGGCCTCGCGCAGGGTAAGCAGGACTATGATCGCCGCCAGGACATCAAGAAACGCACCGAGGACCGCGAAATCGCGCGCGAACTCGGCCGCAAATTCAAGGGGATCAAGGCATGAAAACAGCCCTCATCACCGGCGCTTCCCGCGGCATCGGTCGCGCGATTGCCGAGGAGCTGGGCAAAGACCACCACATTCTGGTGGGGGCGTCGAAGGATGCGAGCGCGGTCGTCGATAAGCTTCCCAGCGCTGAGCCGTTCGAGGTCGACCTGCGCGACGAGCAGGCGATCGTCGAGGCTGCGCGCAAGGTCGAGAATGTCGATATCGTCGTTCACGCCGCGGGCGTACTGCACAAGGCGCCGTTCGACGAGCTCGATGCCGAGCAGTGGCGCGAGACCATGGACATCAACGTGCTCGCGCCCGTCACTCTCACGCGCGAGCTTTTGCCCGCTTTACGACGATCGCGTGGTCTCCTCATCACCATCAATTCCGGCGCTGGCTTCCACGGTGTCGAAGAAAACACTGCGTACTGCGCCTCCAAATTCGCGCTGCGCGGCTTCACCGATGCTCTCCGCCTGGAGGAAAAAGGGAAGATCCGCGTGACCTCGATCCACCCGGGCCGCACCGACACGGACATGCTCGCCGACCCGAAGCACGGCGATCGCCCGAAGATGGACCCGGTGAACGTCGCGCGCGCTGTCCGCCTCGCCGTGGATGTCGATCCCGACACCGTAGTCGAATTCTTGCGCGTTGCACCTGCTTGACGTGCGGTATTGATCAGCGCTATTGTTATCTCTCCTGCGGTCAATGCATGATCCCGCCGCAGGACGCGAAGGGGATGACTTGGTTTCGACTTCGCCGACTAAACCAGGGGAAGCGTGCCGGTGCAGGCTGGAGACCACCGATTTGAAGCGTCGCAGCACTTGATAAACGCAGAGAAGAACTCTCAGCGTGACTACGCCCTCGCTGCCTAAGTAGCGACCGCGTGTCTGTCAGGCCGGGCTCGCTCCCGCCCCGGATCCTGGCATCGACTAGGGAGCTTGCCCTCTCGCCGTGCCGGTGAGGCGCGGAGGGGACACCTTTTCACCGGCTGGGCCCGTCATCCGGACACGTTCGCCTGATCCGGAGGGTCGAGCAGAGATTCTGTGCGAACTGCGCACGGAGAAGCCCTGGTGCAGTGGCGAAGGACCCGGGTTCAATTCCCGGCATCTCCACAAAGCGATGAAACCGCTGGTCAGTAACGGCCGGCGGTTTTGTCGTTTCCGATAAGCTGTGCAGCGATATGAACCGAGCAATTTTTCGGGGAGCGGTGCTCCTCACTTCAGGCGCGTTGCTTACCGCCTGCACAACGCCTGCCGACGAAACGCCGCAGGCGGAAACAACGACTTCTTCTACCTCGCCTGCTTCCAGCAGCTCCATGGAGATCGAGGACAACGAGGGGGTCAAGACCGTGCCCGCTGCGCCAAAACGCGTTGTCGCGCAAGACGCCCGCTCCCGTGAGCTGCTCGAAGCACTGGGCGTTGAGGTGCAGGATCCGGGCAGCGACGCCGACCTCCTCGTTGCCGGAACTGCTGATGGTGCCGCTGCCGAACGTCCGGATGCGGCGTTTGTCGATCTCACGCCCCGCGACGGCATCCCCCTCGACTGGGAGATGGTTCGGCAGATCCAGGTGCTGGGCACGATCTTCGGCAAAGAAGATGAAGCTGCCGAACTGGACAAGGAGTTCTCCGAAGCGCGTGGCCGTGCCATCGAAGCGCGTTCCGAGAAGTGGACCTTCTCCGCGCTGACCGTCAACGGGGAAGAGGTGACTGTTCAACCAGCCGACGGCGACACGCTCTGGCAGCCGCTATTCGAGATGCTCGAACTCACACCCGCGTTGAAGCCGGAGGATCCCGCGGATATTCCTGCACTGGTGGAGGCAGAGCCGAAGTTCCTCTTTGTAACGGAGACTCAAAAAGACATTGCTGCCGACGGGTATGTGCCGGCAATGCGCGCATTCGCCGGAACCGAAGAGTTGAAAGACATCTCCGCATTAGAAACGGGCCGTGTCTACATTGCACCACTGAACGTGCAGGACACAGCCTCGATCATCGCCTACACACAGATATTCAACGAACTGGCGGATCATTGGTCCGACATGGGTTAAGACGTTTCAGCTATCGCATCATTCGTGCAGTTCAAAGGCCGCATTTGCATTCTGCAACCACTTAGGGTTAATGTTTTGATCCGTCGCCGCGAGACGTTAAGAACCGGTTAACGGGTCTGAACAGAAGGTGGCGGCGAGAAAAAATTGATATTGCGACAGAGTTGACATCAAATGTCAGCCTAAAGTAATGTCAGACAAGCCGCTAAGGCAGAGGGGCGAAAGTTCCGAAGCCGAGTGTGCGTGTGTTGTGTGAGAACTCGATAGTGTGCCAATGATTTTGTTTGGTTGGTTTGTGTGACTGTTTCATGCCCTTTTTGTGGTGTGTGCTGGTCGGTACTGTTTGAACCATTGATGGAATGGTGCCGCTGGTTGGTCGCATGACTGATTGGATTTTTGGTTGCCCTCTTCTTTTGCCCCGTCAGGGTTGGAGGGTGACTGTTTAGTAATTTTTGGATTGCCAGGCCACGCTTTGTTGTGTGGTGTGGTTTGTTTTGGTTGGGTTTTGGGCTTTTCACGGCTCAGTTCTTTTACTGATTTTTTGTGGAGAGTTTGATCCTGGCTCAGGATGAACGCTGGCGGCGTGCTTAACACATGCAAGTCGAACGGAAAGGCCCTTGCTTGCAGGGGTACTCGAGTGGCGAACGGGTGAGTAACACGTGGGTGATCTGCCCTGCACTTCGGGATAAGCCTGGGAAACTGGGTCTAATACCGGATAGGACGATGGTTTGGATGCCATTGTGGAAAGTTTTTCGGTGTGGGATGAGCTCGCGGCCTATCAGCTTGTTGGTGGGGTAATGGCCTACCAAGGCGTCGACGGGTAGCCGGCCTGAGAGGGTGTACGGCCACATTGGGACTGAGATACGGCCCAGACT
>NZ_JBRBCB010000016.1:0-35859 GCF_053479455.1 Corynebacterium sp. 20-84 | reverse complement strand
TGGTTGATAGCGGTGGGGAAACGCCCGGTCCCATTCCGAACCCGGAAGCTAAGCCCACCCGCGCTGATGGTACTGCACTCGGGAGGGTGTGGGAGAGTAAGTTACCGCCGACCAAAAACTTAATTCAGGCGGCGCCCTTCGAGGATAGACTCCTCAAGGGGCGCCGCTTTTTTGTATTTCTTCTACTTCAGGATTCCAGGAGTTTCACGAGATGACCGTTCTATCCGGGCTGCTGCTGTTCGCCATGGGCATCATGGCCGGCATTATCAACTCCGCTGTCGGTTCTGGGTCTCTGCTTACCCTGCCTGTACTGCTGGCGATCGGCGTACCGCCGGGGGTCGCGGTGCGTACCAACACGATCGGCATGATGTTCGCGTCGTTCGGGTCAGCGTGGGGTTTCCGTCATGAGACGAAGAAGGAGCTGCCGTTCCTTGGCCCGCTGATCGTCGCCACCATTGTTGGTTCGGCTGCCGGCTCCTTGCTGCTCCTGTTCACCCCGTCTTCGGCGTTGGATTGGGTCATCCCGATCCTGATCGTCGTCGCGTTGCTCCTCGTGATTTTCCAGCAGCGGTTCGTGAAAGCGTTCTCCAAGACTCAGGTCGTAGGGGATGATCAGGGCGACGGGATTGTCGGCGAACCGTATAAGCGTCCCGGCCTCGTCGGTGCGATGGGGTTGGCGTCTATGTATGGCGGCTTCTTCACTGCGGCGCAGGGCGTGCTCTACATGGCGATCATGGGCGTGGGCACGGGCCACCCATTCAAAGACGTGAACCCGGTCAAGAACTTCTTGTCCATGATCGTGAACACCGTTGCCGCTCTCGTCTACTTGATCGCCTTTCTTTTCTTCGGTGCTGAAGTGTTGTGGATCGGAGTGGCCATCTTGGCTGCCGGCGGGTTGATTGGCGGTCTGGTCGGTTCCCGTATTGCGAAGCGGCTCTCTAACAAGTTCTTGAAGGGCCTTATCGTTGTCGTTGCTCTTTACGCGCTGATCCGCCAATTCATTTAGAACCGCACGCATGACGAAAGGCCAGCCCCGAACGGGGACTGGCCTTCTTGTGTTTTAGAAGTAGACAGTTACTTCTTCACAATGCCGTAGGAGTTGTAGAGCTCGACCGTGCGCTCCTCGCCCTTGTGCAGATCGCCCTTGACCTTGTAGAAGTCGATCTTGAAGGTGTCGTCGGTGACGGTGTAGACCGCGAAGCACTGAACCGTGGACTGGCGGTAGTTCTCGTGCTTGTGCTCGAACTTCGGGGAGTCCTGCGGCTGCTCAGCAACGTCGTACAGGCCGTTCCAGAGTTCGACGTCTTCCTCGGTCATCCAGTCCAGCTTCGGACGGACCTTGTGGACGTGGTCGACGCCCTTCTTGTAGATCGCGTCGTACGCCTTGGTGCCAGAGGTGTTCGGAATGATGTAGGTGACACCCTCCGGGTTCACGTGGTGCTCGACGCCGTCGATCTCTTCCTTCTTGGTGTCCTCGACCTCGCCGTAGGAGAAGTTTTCCGGGGTGTAGACGAGGGACTTGGTGCGGGTCAGGTTGTGGTCGTGGCCCTGGAGCACAACGTCGACGCCGAGCTCGTCGGCGATCTTGACGAACTCCTCACGGGTGACCTGGACGTCCTTGTCCTGCAGTGCGTGGTAGGACGCGGAGTAAACCGGCTTGTGGTAGGTCAGAACGATCCACTTGGCACCGGCCTCGCGGGCGGCGGTGATGTCCTGCTTGGCCCACTCCATCTGCTTCTTGCCGATGGCGCCCTGATCCGGGTTGTCCTCGGACTCCTTGTTGTCGTTGGTGTTCAGGACAACGAAGTGGACACCGGAGTGGTCGTAGGAGTAGTAGGAGCCGCCGTCAATGGCGCCGTCGGTGACCGGAGCGTTCGTGTGCTCGTTGAAGGCGGTGAGGTCCTTGCCGTCCTCCCACAGGAGGTTGTACTCGTCGTGGTTGCCGGCGGTGTAGGCGTGCGGCAGGTTCATGTTCGCCTTGCGGGACATGTTGAGGTTGTCGACCCACTCGTCCTCGACAGCCGCGGTCTCGACGAAGTCGCCGGTGTGGACAGCGAAGGTGGCGTCAGGCGCGACCTCCATCGCCTTCTCCAGCGTGTTAGCGCCGTAGGCCGCCTCGTTGTTCACGTTGGCGTTCCAGTAAGCGTTCTGGGTATCGGTGTAGTGGATGAACTGCACCTCGTCCTTGTCCGGATCGGAAGTGGTGAAGGTGCCGGTCTCGGAGAAGCCCTCGGATTCGGAGCCGACCTGGAAGTAGTACTTCTTGCCCGGCTCGAGACCGGTGGCCTTGCTCTTGTTGGTGTTCTCCTTCACATCCTGCAGCTCGAGGAAGCCGAGCTTCGGGCCCTCGGAGGTCCACTTGGTGTTCTCGCGGGTGATCTGCTCGTCGGTGAAGTAGCCCTTGATCTCCTCCGGCTTGCCCTCGTCATTGAGGATGAACTTGCCGTCCTCATCGGTGTCGGCGGAGGCGTAGATGTAGTAGCCGTCCTTGTCGCGCTCAGCGTAGCGGCTGGTGACCTCGGTGGTCTCTGCCGGGAATTCCATTGCGCCGGACATGTCTTCCTGGTCGGAGACGCGGAGCATGGAATCGTCCAGGGCGTCCTTGGTGTACCAGTTGAACGCCATCTCGGTCGCGGGGTCTTCCGTGATGTTCATGGCGATACGGTCCGGCTTGTTGTCGACCTGAACCTCGGCGACCTCAGGCTTGTCATCCTGCAGTTCAATCAGGTCGAGGCCGTTCTTTTCACCGTAGACCGGGTCGACTTCCTTCGACTCAGTCTCGGTGTTCGTGGTGGTGGTGGCGGCGGTGTCGGTGTCGGATGCGTTCTCGTTATTCGGCGAGCACGCGGCCAAGACGACCGTCGTGCCAGTCAACACGGCGAGCAACTTGAAAGATGTGGATTTAGATTGCACTGTGAAACCCTTCGGCAGAGTGTTATTACTTTCCCTTCCTACAGTGCCTTGACGGGGTTAAATAATAGTTGCGGAATACTAACGCAACAGTGAACTTCTGCACAGGTTCCTTTTAGAGGGGGAGCAGGTTCATGGGGGTCGCTTTGACGTCGTCAAGCTTGGCTCGCGCTTTGTCCAGCTTGTGCCACTGTTCCTGCGGGATTGCGGCGCGCGCTTGCTTGACGACGGCGCTGTCAGGCGTGGCCCATGCGATCGGCATCGGGGTCACCTCTTGCCAATGATCTTTGTCACGTGTGGTGCGGCGGCCGCCGACGGCGACTGACGGCACTTTGGTGCCCACCTTCGGCTCGTCGATGCCGGGGATGGAGGAGACTGTGCGCAGGGCCGCCGCGTACTTAGGCGGGAGGGTTTCGTCGACGTTGATGTTGACCAGCGCCATGAGCACCACATCGCGGGGGTTGACCTCGGCGATGACGGCGGGGGCGAGCGGGTAGCGGTCGTAGAGTTCCTGTGCGCCGCCGACGGAACGGGGGACCATGAGGCCGACGATGAGCATCACGATGCCGAACGGCACGAGCCCGATCACGCCGAACCACCCCCACGCGGAGTTATCGGGAGTCAGTGTCCACAGCAGCACGGCCGCGACGACGCAGATGACGAACAGGCTGATGCCGGAGATGGTCACCTTGCGCGTGTCGCGCAGCATCTCGTTGTGCTTCTTGGCGAAAGTTTCATCGACGTCGAAGTGAAAGCGATTCATAGGCACACAGTTTAGAGGTCGGCCGCGTCTACCAGCCGGTAGGCGTAGCCCTGTTCGGCGAGGAAGCGCTGCCGGTGCATCGCGTACTCGGCATCGAGCGTGTCGCGTGCGACGACGGTATAAAACAGCGCTTCCGCACCATCGGCTTTCGGGCGCAGCAGCCGTCCGAGGCGCTGGGCTTCTTCCTGGCGTGAGCCGAATGTGCCCGAGACCTGGATGCCCACGGCGGCCTCGGGTAGGTCAATGGAGAAATTAGCCACCTTCGACACAACGAGAGTCTGGATTTCACCGTTCCGGAACGCGTCGAAGGTGGTTTCGCGTTTCTTGGTGGAGGTTTTTCCGTCGATAAGCGGGGCGCCTGTGCGCGCGGCGATGTCCTCGAGCTGCTCGATGAAGGCGCCGATGATCAACGTTTGCTGCCCAGAATGCTGGGCAAGAAGCTTATCGACGACAGCCAGCTTCCCCTCGCTGCATGCCGCGATGCGGTAACGCTCCCGGGTTTCGGCGGTGGCGTACATCATGCGCTCGTCTTCGGTGAGCGTGGTGCGGACTTCGACGCATTCGGCGGTGGCGATGTAGCCGGCCATTTCGAGCTCTTTCCACGGGGCGTCATAACGCTTGGGGCCGATCAGGGAAAAGACATCGTCTTCGCGGTGGTCCTCGCGCACGAGGGTCGCGGTCAGGCCGAGGCGGCGGCGCGACTGGAGGTCCGCGGCCATGCGGAAGACGGGGGCGGGCAGAAGGTGCACCTCGTCGTAGATGATGAGGCCCCAGTCGCGGGAGTCGAAGACCTCGAGAGCCTTGTACTCGCCCTTCGTCTTGCGTGTGACCACCTGGTATGTGGCGATGGTGACGGGGCGGATCTCTTTGCGCTCGCCGGAATACTCGCCGATTTCCTCGGGGGTCAAGCTCGTGCGGCGCAGCAGCTCATCGCGCCACTGCCGGCCAGCGACAGTGTTGGTGACCAGGATGAGCGTGGTGGTTTGCGCCTGGGCCATGGATGCGGCGCCGACGATGGTCTTGCCGGCGCCGCAGGGTAGCACCACCACGCCGGAACCGCCCTCCCAGAACGACTCGGTGGCGTATTGCTGATAATCGCGCAGCTCCCAGCCGTCTGCTCCGTCCGATCCGGCGGTGAGCCGGATTGGGTGGGATTCGCCATCGACGTAGCCGGCGCGGTCGTCGACAGGCCAGCCGAGTTTGGTCAGCTCCTGCTTGATCCGGCCGCGCTCGGAGGGGTGGACGGGGGCGGTGGTGTCGTCGATAAGCGCGCCCACCATGGGCTGAATCTTCTTGTTGCGGGTGATCTCGGTGAGGATCGCGGCATCATCCGCCTCGAGAATCAGGCCGTGCGCTGGATGCTTGAGCAGGCGGACGCGGCCGTAGCGCGCCATGGTTTCGGCGACATCGATCAGCAGGGCCTGGGGGACGGGGAAGCGGGAATAGCGCTCGAGGACGTCCACGGCCTGCTCGGCATCGAAGCCAGCGGCCCGCGCATTCCACAGCGCCAGCGGAGTGATGCGGTAGGTGTGCACGTGCTCCGGTGCGCGCTCGAGCTCCGCGTACGGCGCCAATGCCGCGCGCGCTGCCCCCGCTTCGGGGTGCGCGACATCGAGAAGCACAGTCTTGTCGGACTGAACAATGAGCGGGCCGTCACCTAAAGGCATACGGGACATTATGCCTGCCTGGTACTGGCGTAGTGCTGGCAGGGTTAGGAGTCCTCGGCGGTAGACACGAAGCGGATACCTAAAATTGGTACTATTGGCGCATGGCTAAGAATACGTCCGTTACCCTTGGGTCGCACTATGAGAAATTCATTGCTCAGATGGTGGAAAGTGGGCGCTACGCAACCTCCAGTGAAGTGATTCGCGCTGGCCTCCGCATGATTGAAGACTACGAGCAGCGGCTCGAGGTCTTGCGTCGTGAGCTTCAGAAGGGGGAGGAGTCTGGTCTCGTAGAAGACTTTGATTTCAACGAGTTCATAGAAAAAATGAAGCGGGGCCATGACATACCGGCTTAAGGAACAAGCCGGTGAGGATCTGCGGGGAATCTGGTCCTATTCCGAGGCTCAATGGGGGCCCGCGCAAGCGGAGCGCTATTTGCGAACTTTGGAAAGGCAATTTGCCTGGATTGCCGATCATCCGACTACTGGGAAGCTAGTGCCGGGGATTTCTGGGTATCGTCAACGGGCCGCAGGCAGTCACATGATCATCTATCGTCTCGATGGTCGAGGCGTGATTGTGGTTCGCGTGCTCCATCAAAAAATGGACCCGTCCCGGCACCTTTAAGGTGCGCGGAATGGGTCCGGACAGGGAGGCTAACCCCGCAGTGCCTCCGACCACTTGGTGGTCTGGCCGTTGTTGAGGATGGTGCGGCGGTAAATGCGCGCTGCGATCCAGACGACGACCACGGTCGCTACGGCAGCCAGGGCAAGGGAGCCCGCAAGCTGAAGTGCGGTGAAATCGCCGGCCGCATACGACAGGGGCGCAGCGAAGATGGACACGGGTGGGATCCAGCTGGCCACCTGCATCCAGGTGGCGTCGGTAGCCATCCAGCCGAATGCCGGGATGTAGGCGCTGACAATGATCAGTAGCAGGACGGGCATCTGTGTGGATTGGAGGTCCTCGGTGCGCTGGACCATCGCGCCAGCGGCGGCGTAGAGGCCGGCGAAGAAGAGCATGGCCAGCAGGTAGGACACGAGCATGACGGGGAGGATGGACCAGTCGATGCTGATGTCCTCCAGTAGCCCCGTGAACTGCAGTGCGGCGAAACCGGCGCCGAGCAGGATCGCGGTGGAGATGAATCCGAAGACGAGGTTGCCCAGGATCTTGCCTGCCAGGAAGTCGAGCGGACGCACGGCGGCGAGGACGAGCTCGACGACGCGGGAGGATTTCTCCTCTGTCACGCGGCTGCCCACCTGCGCGGCGAAGGTGATCACCATGAACACGATCAGCATGAGCAGGATGAATGCGGTGAGCAGGCGCGCGAAGTCCTGTTCGGAAGAAGCATCGTCTTTGCCTTCGTCGATATTGGCGATGTCTACTGCTTCAACGTTGATCTCCGGGGAGGCAGCCTGGAAGTCGGTGGGTGAGATGCCCAGCTGTTCCAGCGCGGCGGCTTGTGAATAGGACTCGGCGAGGGCATCCACGGTGGTCATCACGGACGTATCGGGGAGACCATCGGAGATGACCTGCCAGTTGTCGTTTTCAGCGACGAGCGCGGCATCGACTTCGCCGTCGCGCACGAGGTTCTCGGCCTCAGCGCGGTCAGCCGCATCGCGGGCTTCAAGGCCGGAGCCTTCGAGCGCTTGCTTATCGACGTTCACGACGGCCACCGGAGTGGCCTTGTCCTCCGGGTCCTTGTTCTTCTGCCAGGACGCGAAGCCGACGGCGGCGAGAATGGCCACGAGCATGATGACCAGGGTGATGATCACAGATTTCTTGCTGAAGAGTATCTGGATCTCGCGCTTGGCGGTGGTGAGGATGGTGTGGAGCGGGGAGTAGGTATTCGGAGTCATTTACTTCACAACCTCCTTGAACAGGTCGGTCAGGTCGGGGACGACACGGGTGAATTCGTGGACCTCGCCGGCGGCGAGGGCGGCGCGGAGGATGCGCTGGTCGTCGGTGGCGGAGTCGGTTTCGAGGATGACGTGGTGGGGGGAGTCGTCGATAAGCGTTGTGCCCTCCGGGAACCACCCGCGGGCTGTTGTGCCGACCCTGTAGCGGACGGGGCCGTGCGTGCGCAGCTCGTCGACGGTGCCTTCGGCGACCATGCGTCCGCGGGTGACGATGCCGACGCGGTCGCAGAGGCGCTGGACGAGGTCGAGCTGGTGGGAGGAGAAGACGACGGGTACGCCGCCGCGCGCGCGGTCGGTGAGCATGGTGCTCATGACGTCGACGGCGACGGGGTCGAGGCCGGAGAACGGCTCGTCGAGGATGAGAATGTCCGGATCGTGGATGAGCGAGGCGGCGAGCTGGACGCGCTGCTGGTTGCCCAGCGAGAGGTCGTCGAGCTTGTCGTTCACGCGCTCACCTAAGCCGAGCTCGCCCAGGAGCTCCTCGCCGCGCTTCTTGGCGGCCGCGCCGTCCACGCCGTGGAGCTTGGCCAGGAAGACGAGCTGGTCGAGGATCTTCTCCTTGCCGTACAGGCCGCGCTCTTCGGGCATGTAGCCGATGCGGCGGCGCGTCGCGTCGTTGAGCGGAGTGCCGTCGAGCAGCACCTCGCCGGAATCCGCCTCGAGCACGCCCAGCGCGATGCGCATCGTGGTGGACTTGCCAGCGCCGTTGGAGCCGACGAAGCCGTAGAGCTCGCCGTCACCGACGGTGAAGTTCATCCCGTCGAGCGCCTGGGTCTCCCCGAAGCGTTTGTGCAGGTCTCTGATTTCCAGTGTGGTCATTGTCAGTCCTCCTTGCGGTTGAAGGTGATGGCGTAGCCGATCATGGGAAGGGTGGCGACGAATAGGTAGGTGAAGATCATGTACAGGCCAGCCGCGACGAGCGCGATGACATCCACTGTGTCTCCGGCAAAATATGCATAGGCGCAGAAGCTGAATCCGCCCAGAAAAGTAAGTGCTGAGATGATCCGGAAAGCGCGATTGCGCCAGGTGGTGAAAACATCGCGCTCGTATTCATCGAGCTCTGCTTCCGGGACGCGGTCCTTGCGGTCATTTGCTCCGCGGATGATGGTCCAGGACACCATGGAGACGAGCATGGATGCGGTGTAGCAGGCCACGAACACAGTCGAACCCATACTTGTGGCCAATGAAGCGACGAAGAGGAGCACCGCTACGGTCAGGCCAGTGAAATATGCCGCGATCAGAGCTCGCGTTGCTTTCGGGTTGCGCACCCGTTCCGCGCCGGGAAAAGACGGTGTTGACGTCATCGGTTGTACAGCTCCTTCGACATAGGGGCGAATTCGGTGCGGGAGAACACGGCCTCGACGGGGAGGTCGAATACCTCGCAGACGCGGAAGGCGAGGTCGAGGCTGGGGGAGTGGTCGCCGCGCTCCAAAGCGCCGATGGTCTGCGGGTTCACGTCGATGAGCTCGGCGAGTTGGTTGCGCGACATGTCGCGCTCCGTCCTCAAGACGCGAACCCGATTATGAATCGGACTCTTCGGTTGTTTTCGTGCTGCCACACAAACAAGTGTTATATAAACCCAACAATCTGTCAACGGATTAGCCGAAAAAAGTGTGGTGGACCCGATAGGGATAGCATGAAGTTATGACTGCAACAATCACATCCCCTGCTGCGCACCTGGTCCGCGAATTAGGCTCCGACCAGACGATTTCCACCCGTCAGATCGACCGGATCAAATACGCGCACGACGCCTCGCACTTCCTCTACACCCCGCAGGTGGTGGCGGAGGCGCGCAACGCGAGCGACGTCGCCGCGGCCTTCCGGGCGTCGATTTCTTCCGGCGCCCCGGTCGTGCTGCGCGCGGGCGGCACGTCGCTGTCCGGGCAGGCTGGGGGCGGGGGCATGCTTGTCGACGTCCGCAAGCACTTCCGCGGCGTCGAGGTCCTCGATGCCGGTAAACGTGTGCGAGTGCAGCCCGGCTCGACGGTGCGCCAGGTCAATGCGCACCTCGCTTCCTACGGCAGGAAGCTCGGCCCCGATCCGGCATCCGAAGGTGCAGCCACCTTGGGCGGCGTGATCTCCAACAACTCCTCCGGCATGGCGTGCGGCACGCAGTACAACACCTACAACACCCTTGAATCCCTGACATTCGTGCTGCCGTCCGGCACCGTCATCGACACCGCGCATGCGGATGCGGAGGCGCAGTTTGCACGGGAGGAACCGGAGCTCGTCGATAAGCTCGAGCAATTGAAGCGCCGCGTGCGCGGCAACGCGGAATCCGTGGCGAAGATCGAGCAGCACTTCGCGCTGAAGAACACGATGGGTTACTCGCTCAACGCGTTCCTCGACTACGAGACTCCGCTGGAGATTTTCACGCACCTGCTCGTCGCGTCCGAAGGCACGCTCGCGTTCATCGCTGAGGCCGTGCTGCGCACGGTCGAGGTGCCGAAGCTGAAGACCACCACGATCGCGGTGTACCCGACGATCGACGCCGCGACCCGTTCGCTGCCCGCGTTATTTGATTCGAAGGCGGCCACGCTCGAGCTGATGGATTCCCGCTCCATCGCGGTCGGCCGCGGATTCGACTCCGTGCCCGAGCAGATCACCGGCTTCGAGCTGGATCAGCATGCGGCGCTGCTCATCGAGTACCACGCGAACGAGGAAGAGCAGCTGCGCGAGTACGAGCAAGCGGGAACGACGCTCTTGGGCGAGCTGGATCTGGCCACGCCCGCGGAATTCTCCACCGACCCGAAGCAGGCGGCGAAGGCGTGGGCCTTCCGCAAGGGGCTCTACGCACAGGTCGCGGAGGCACGCCCGTCCGGGACGACGGCCCTGCTCGAGGACATCGCCGTGCCAGTCGAAGACCTCGCCGACACCTGCGGCGGGCTGCAGGGGCTGTTCGACGAATACTCCTACGACGATGCCGTCATCTTTGGCCACGCCAAGGACGGCAATATCCACTTCCTCATCACCGACCGTTTCGAGGGCGATGAGAACCTCGGCCGCTACGACGGGTTCAACGAGGCGATGGTGGATCTCGTGCTCGGTGCCGGCGGCAACCTCAAGGCCGAGCACGGCACCGGCCGCGTCATGGCACCGTATGTGCGCCGCCAGTACGGCGACGAGCTTTACGAGGTCATGGTGGAGCTCAAGCGCGCCGCCGACCCGCGCGGGGTGATGAACCCCGGCGTGATCATCACCGGCGACGAGCGCGAGCACATGAAGAATTTCAAGCTCAACCCGCAGGTCGAAGACGAGATCGACTCGTGCGTGGAATGCGGCTACTGCGAGCCGGTCTGTCCGTCGCGCGATCTCACCATGACTCCGCGCCAGCGCATCGTGGTCCGCCGCGCCCGCGCCAAGGCGATCCAGGAAGGCGATACCGAGCTGGTCAAGCATATCGATAAGGAGTACCAGTACGAGGGCATCGATACCTGCGCCGTGGACTCTATGTGTGTGACGGCGTGCCCGGTGGGCATCGACACCGGAAAATTCATCAAGTCCCTGCGCCGCGGCCAGGCCGGTGCTGTCGAATCTGCTGGCTGGGCGGCCGCCGCAAAGGCGTGGGGACCGGGCAATAAGCTCGCCTCCACCGCACTGACCGGCGCGCACTACCTGCCCGCGTCGCTGGTGGAGAAGGTCACTGACGTCGCCCGCGCGCTCGTCGGCGAGGACACAGTGCCGTCGTACCGCCCGGAGCTGACCAAGGGCGGTACTTCCCGTTCCAAGGCCTTCGGCACGCGCATCGGTGACCCGAATGCTGAGCCCGTTGGCGTGTTCGTTCCCGCCTGCGTGAACTCCATGTTCGGCCCGCAGGGCGAGGGCATCGGCGCCTCCGCCGCATTCGCCAAACTGGTTGAGCGCGCCGGGCTTTCCCTCGTCGTGCCTGAGGGTATCGACGGGATGTGCTGCGGCACCCCGTGGGCGTCGAAAGGCATGGCCACCGGCCACGACATCATGCAGCGCCGCGTCAACGACGAGCTCATCGCCGCCACCGACGGCGGCCGCCTGCCAGTCATCGTCGATGCCACCAGCTGCACCCACGGTTTTCAGGACATGGCTGAGACCATCGGCATCACTGTCATCGACGCCGTTGCATTCGTGCGCGACAAGGTGGTGGACAAGCTCGAGGTTGCTAGCAAGGTCGATTCGATCGCGTTGCACCCGACATGCTCGACTACGCACCTTTCGCTTAACGACGATCTGAAGCAGGTCGCCGCTGCCGCCGCCGAGACGGTCAACGTGCCGCCAGAGTGGAACTGCTGCGGCTACGCCGGCGACCGCGGCATGCTCCACCCGGAGCTGACCGAGTCCGCCACCAAGCGCGAGGCGGAGGAAGTCGCCGCATTCGACTCCCAATGCCACGCGTCCTCCAACCGCACCTGCGAGCTGGGACTGACTGCCGCCACAGGCAAAGACTACGAGCACGTGCTGGAGGTGCTCGAGCGGGTGAGCCGTTAGGCCATCACGACTTTGGTGATGCGCGGCAAAGCGATGCGCACCACCGAGTCGGTGGTGGCGACGTGGGCGTCGACCTGCCCGGCGGACACAGACAGCGGCAGGGCAGTGAGCGTTTGCCCACGGCCGTTCTTATCCACGTAGCCCAGCGTGACCTGGCGCTTGCCGCGCGCGGCGGCACGCAGTGTTTCGATGGTGTCCCCTGCGGCCGGCGGCGCGGGCTCCGCGCTGGTGCTCTCCGAGCGCAGGCGCGCGATGATCTGTTCGGCCTGCTCGTCGGTGACCGCGGTCGGGCGCGGCAGATGCGACGGCGTGGCTGGGACGAGCGCCGGCTCGGGCGCCATGTTCAGCTGCGCGCCGGTTTCGTCTTCTGCGGTCGGCTGCAGGCCCGCCTTGCGAAGAGCCTCCATGAGCTTTGGTAAAGGCAGCTGGGACACTGCGACGGTGGGCGCGAGCGGGCGGATGATTCCGCTGAGTTTTTCCGCCGCCGTCGTGATGAGCGCAGGGTCAGCGCTGCGGATATAGCTCATCGCGGCTCCCGCGCGGATGGCGCCGTGGGTGCGGGCGGTGTCGTCGATGAGGAATGCAATGCCCTGGGGAACCTCGCCCATGACATGGTCATCCAGCCAGGCGTGGATCTCTTCTGCTGTGAGTCCCGCATCGAGGCCACGGCGCACGGACGCGTCGGTGATGCGCCAGACGCTGGCCACACCGGGCGACTCGAGCTCCGCGATATTTTCCAGGAATGCGCCCATGTCAGGTTCGAGTGGGCCAGGTGCGAGCACCGTCATGTCGGCCTGCGCGATGAGAGTGTCCACCGGGGCGGGCACGAGCTCGCGGGTCGCGGCAGCGATATCGGCACCGTCGATAAGCGCGCTCAGCGGTGTCGATGCTGCAGGCGTCGAATCCAGCGCGCCGACGAAGCGGGCTTCATCGATAGTGGTGTTGATGAAGGACGGGGGCAGCTGGGAGGCCGGCAGGGGAGCGAAGTAGAAGAGCCGTTCGGGGTCGCCGTGGTGGTGCAGGATGGTCAGGCGTGCGCCGCGGGTATCGGGGGAGTGCATTTCCGGAGAGAGGAGCTTTTCTTCCTTGTCCGTCCGCCACGGGGAGGCGGCCCATCCGGCGAGCAGGATCGCCCATTGGTCGGACAGGGTCGCGTCCAGCCATGTGAGAGCGTCCTTCGTGGCAGCAAGGACATCGGTGTCGTCGACATTGCCGCGGCCGATCAGCCCTGCAGACTCGCCGATGGTGATCAGTAACGCTGGGTCGAAGCCGAGCTCTTTTCGTAAGTTCGCTCGGGCGCGCACGCCGACGGAGCCGTCCTTGTTCAGTGGGACGGGCTCGGAAAGCAGCAGCGTGATGAGTTGGCGGAGCTGACGCACAGCGTCGAGGCCTTGCGTTGCGGCGGCGGTGTCGACGTGGTCCTGGTCGATGTCCGGTGTGGCCGGCTCCGTCATGGGGAAGGTCCGCGGCGGATGGCCGCGCAACACATCGCGGACGGGGCGGGGGAGACGGACCGTATTGGAATCGACGCGGACGAGGAGGCCCTTTGCAATGAGGGTGGCGATCGGTGTTGCCGGATCCGCATCGGGGGCCGCGGCCTTGGTCGTGCCCACGCCGCCGTTGGTAGCAAGTGTTTCCAGTACCTTGCGCTCAGGGGCGGAGATATCCGCCATGATCTCCTCGAGGTTCTCCGGCACAGGATCGGTCACGCGCCAACCGGCGGGTACCGCGCTGAGTACCCCCGGTGCGATGCGGAGCTCGTCATCGCCGCCGAAGACGAGCGCATGCGCGCGGAGGTTGTCGAGTTCTCCTTCGGCGGTCTCAGCCGTGGCGTCGTACGGATCGAATTCTGCCCCAGCATCGGAAAGGCGCTCGAGAAGGGCGAGGTCGGGGGCGGTCAATCGTCGTAAAGCTCGTGCAATCGATCCTGGAAGCGCAAGGCGGGTAGCGAGCGAGGCGACCTGTGGAGGCGCAGGAAAGAACGCGTCGGGGCGCGCGTCGATGAGGCGGCGCAGCGCGGCGTCGTCGAGTGCGGAGAGCGAACGGGTGAAGGAATTCATTGCGGGGGTGAGTTTACGTGCGTTTCCGGCGGTGACGTGAAAGAATGATGTTTATGGCTAAAGACGTTGACAACATCACCCAGATCAACCCGGCGTGGCCTGCGCACACCCCGGGTAATGGCCACCCGGTGACGGAGATTTCCTCCAAGCTCACGGGTGCGAACAGCCCCTTCGGCAATGACTTGATCCTGCCCCGTCCGTGGGAGGAGACCGGCTACGTGCACAACACGCTGCGCATCAACACCGCGCAGTAAGCTGCTGTAGCTTTCAACCGCGTAACGCTTCTTTGTTGAGGCGTTGCGCGGTCTTCTTTTTCTTGGGCAAATAGACCGCTTAGTATGGTTGAGTGGTCAGGGTCTAGACTAATTGGTTCATGGGTTGTAGACTCCCCAGTGTTTTCGCACATACTTTGAAGCACTGGAGGTTTCCATGATCCTGACCGGCTTAGCGGTCGGCGCAGCCTTGGGCATCGTCATGCAGCGCGGACGATTCTGCGTGACGGGCATGCTGCGTGATGTCTTCCTGCAACAGCAGGGCCGCGGTCTCGTCGCTTTCTTCATCGTTATCGCTGTCCACGCGATCGGCCTCACGGCGCTCACGTCGCTGGGCGTCATTTCGCCGGAGTACCGCACCTTCGCGCCGCTCGCTGTGGCGCTCGGCGGCTTCATCTTCGGGTTGGCGATCATTCTCGCCGGTGGCTGCGCATCGGGCACCTGGTACCGCTCCGGCGAAGGTCTGGTCGGCTCGTGGTTCGCGTTGCTGTTTTACGGCCTGTCCGCCGCCGCGATGAAGAGCGGCTTCCTGTCGGGCTTCAATGACAAGCTGAAGGAATGGGACACCGGGTGGACGACACTGCCGCAGACCCTAGGCGTGTCAGCCTGGTGGTTTGCGATCCCGTTCGCGCTCGCGACCGCATTCATTGCGCAGCGCTACCTTGCCCGTGATGCCGCGAAGCCGAAGGTGACTCTGGAGCAGCCGTGGTACCGCAAGCCACTGCACCCGTATACCGCCGGCGCTGTCGTCGGTCTGCTCGGCGTGCTGGCATGGCCGCTGTCCGCGGCGACCGGCCGCAACGACGGTCTGGGCATCACCACTCCGTCGGCTCACCTGATGGGCTACATCACCACCGGTGAAGGGAAATTCCTCAACTGGGGCACCCTGCTGGTCCTGGGAATTCTCGTCGGCTCCTACATTGCAGCGAAGGTCTCCGGCGAATTCCGTATCCGCGTTCCGGACGGCCGCACCTCCGTCCGCGCGATTGTCGGTGGTATCGGCATGGGTGTCGGCGCATCCCTGGCCGGTGGCTGCACCGTCGGCAACGGAATGGTGCAGACCTCGCTGTTCAGCTACCAGGGCTGGGTCGCAATGGCGTTCATCGCCCTCGGCGTCTTCGTCGGTGCGAAGCTGTGGCTGAAGCCGTCCGGGGTGAAGCAGGGTGCTGCCCAGGATTCTGGCGTGTACACCACCGACGAGTCCATTAGCGAGCCCCAGCTCGCGGGCGTTGAGCCCCGCCAGTCCGAGGTCGAGGAGGCGCCGAAGTTCAATATCGTCTCCGCGTCCAGCGGTGTCGGTCTGAAGACGAAGCCGAAGAAGGACACCACGGCGCGTCCGCTGGGGGAGGGCCGCTACATCCTCGACACCCTCGGCGATGTCTGCCCGTTCCCGCTCATCGAGGCAAAGCAGGCGATGTCGGAGCTCAACTCCGGCGAAGAGCTCATCATCGACTTCGACTGCACCCAAGCGACTGAATCCATCCCGCAGTGGGCCGCCGACAACGGCCACGGCGTGAAGGACTTCGTGCAGAACCAGAACGCCGGTTGGCAGATCACCGTGGTGAAAGACGCCGCGGTATAAGGCAGATTCTGTATAGAAGAAGAGCGCTCGCCCCAAAGCGGGGCGGGCGCTCTTTAGCGTCGGCGCGCTAAATCTGATTAGCGGGCGGCGTACTACTTCTGCAGGCCGGAGACGTAGTCGTTGAAGTTGGCCTGGATCGCGGAAGCGATGCCCTGGGCGTCGCCAGCGAGAACAGCGTCGATCAGGGTCTTGTTAGCCAGGTAGAACGCGTTGTAGTCGTTGCGGTTGGCCTTGTAGGTTGCGGTGACGCGCGCCGGGACGGCGATGCCACGGTTGTTCAGCTCGCGAGTGATGGAGGTGTACACCGCGTCGACCTCGAGCTCGGTGCTCTTCTTAGCGGCCGGCTTCGGGGTAGGCTTCGGCTTCGGAGCAGCAGCCGGCTTCGGAGCGGGCTTCGGTGCCGGCTTGTTAGCGGAGACGTTGCGCGGGGTCGGAGCGGAACGCAGGCCCAGGCGAGCGGAGCACGCCGGCCATGCGCCCCAGCCCTGGCCGGCGAGGGTGCGCTCAGCGACAGCGATCTGCTGCTCGCGGGTTGCCTGGTGCGGCAGAGCAGCGAACTCGCCGCCGCCGTAAGCACGCCAGGTGCCCGCGTTGAACTGCAGGCCGCCGTAGTAGCCGTTGCCGGTGTTGATGTGCCAGTTGCCGCCAGCCTCGCACTGTGCGAGACGGTCCCAGTCGGAATCCGGGGCAGCGGAAGCGATCGGGCTGATCAGGGCGGTGGTGGCCAGGGCAGCGGTAGCGCCAGCGACGGCCTTGGTGGTCAGGTTACGGTTCTGCTTGCTGTGACGTCCCATGTTGGGCTGTTTCCTCTCTTGTTGTACGTCTGCGAGGTGAGCTGTCGGGTTCAGGCTGAGGTCTTTCACACACCTGGCCGCATCGTCGGCGGCTTCACCCCAAGCGGATTTCTTCCGCGGTGCACGCGCGTTCTTCGTGCGGTGCTGGGTGGGCCCCCGCTTTTGTCCTATGTACTTGTGTACTTTCATCGGTTTTCATGCCAGCCGGACAAAACTGAACGTGGCTGGCAGCGTTAAAGGTCACGCCCGTCTAGGGGCATGGCAAGAACTGTAACCGTTTATAACGATTGAGTCACGTTCTCGGCACGATTTGTGATGCATGTGAAAATTGTGACTCGCAGGATCTGTAGCTTGGGGGCCTTCACCTGCGGAAAAGATGTTCTCGTGACGTACCGCACAATCGTTACCATTGGCGTGTCGTCGATCGGGCGACTAGGCGGTTGGGGGCCGTCGCGCTACACTGAACTCTTTAAATTCTTTCGATTATCGGTGGTGATCGCGCATGCCAGTAGGAAAAGTGAAGTGGTTCGATGCCGAGAAGGGCTTCGGCTTCGCTTCTAACCCAGGGGACGAGGACGTCTACGTGGGCAAGAACGTGCTGCCCGACGGCGTCGACGAGCTCTTCCCGGGACAGCGAATCGAGTTCGATTTCGCCGCAGGACGTCGCGGGCCGCAGGCGCTGCGCGTGAAGGTGCTCGACGAGCCGCGCCGCCGCCCGGTGCACCGCCGCAAGCCGGAGGAACTGGGCAGCATGCTCGCAGATGTGATGTCCATGCTGGAGACTCAGGTGCAGCCGGCGCTCGACGCAGGCCGCTACCCGGAGCGTAAGGAGTCCCGCCAGATTGCGGAGATTCTCCGCGCCGTGGCCAAGGAGCTCGACGCCTAAGCGCAGAGCTTTAAAGCCCGTTCTTATTCAGCCTCCGTCGTGAACGCCCATGTGGCCATGACGGGGGTTTCTTCGCCTTTATCATCTGCACCGATGAGCAGGGCAGAGACTTCCATGACGACGAGATTGGTGTCGTTGCCGTCATGCTGGGTGGTCACGGGGATATCCACTTCGGTGGCTTCGCCTGGTGTGAAGGTGCGCTCAGTATTCGCGGCCGGGTCGTCGTAAATGCTGAGCACCGTCCACTGCTGCTGAGCGACTTCGTCGGGCACGGTGAGACGGATATTCTCAGCGCCCTCGGCGTTGATTCGGGTGACCTCGCCTTCCGGGCACTCGGCGCCGAATTCGCAGACGCTGAACGGGGTGGAGGAGACCTCCTGCTCGTTATCGGAGCCGTCAGCCGTGGCCGCGACTTCGAGCTCAGCTGGTGGGGTGGCGGGGCGGTTCTCCTGCCAGTTCAAGAAAAAATACAGGCCAGCGACAATGGCGATCACCGCGACGGTGATTGCTGTGACCGTCCACGCGGGAGTCCACGTGGTCTTCGACGTTCCTGCCTTGCTTTCGACCATGACTAAGCAGTCTAACCGGCAGGTGGGCAAGCGCCCCTATTTCGGTTCGAAGGTGACCCGGTACATGTCAGGCCAGCGTTTGCCCGTGAGGAAGAACTCATTGTCGCTGCCTGGGATATGGGCGATCCCGTTCAACACGTGGTTCGGGTCGGGGGAGGCGTTGTTGGGGAGGCCGGAGGCGTCGATAAGCGCCTCGACCTTTCCTGTCTTCGCGTCGATGCGCACGATGTCCGTCGTGGTGAAAATATTGGCGTAAATATCGTCGCCGACGCACTCGAGCTCGTTGATGCCCTCGAGCGGCTGACCGTCGCGGGTGACGGTGAAGCGTTCGCGCTCGGTGAGCGTGTCCGGATCCATGCGCCGCAACTCGGCCGTTCCGTCGGAGAAGATCACTTCACCTGCGTCCTGGCGGTGGCACAGGCCCCACCCTTCGCCGTCGAAGGAGGTGCGCTCGAGCTCGTCTAGGGTCTCTGCGTCGCGCTTGATCGCGGTGTTGCTCTGCCAGGTCAATTGCCACAAGTGGTCGCCGACGCGCGTGATGCCCTCGCCGAAGAATTCCGGCGCGAGATCCTGGCTGGCCAGCTCTTTGCCCTCCGGTGTGGTGCGGTAGATGCGCGATTCGCCGTTCATGCCGGTGGCGACGTACAGCGTGCCGTCGGGCGCGACTTCGAGGCCCTGGGTGAAGCTCGTGTCGTCGAAGGGGAGCGTCTCGTTGATGGAGACGGTGAGCATCTCCGTGCCTTCCGTCTCCTGCTGCGCAGCCGTCGAGCTGCCCTCGGCGCTGCACCCGACGAGAAGGGCGACCGCGGACACGGCGGAGATGGACGACAGCAACGCGGCGGCGTGGGGGATTTGGACCATAGGGTCTATCTTGCAACAGTGTCAGCCATAATGGGGTGCGTGCCCCGGAGAAGAAACGACAAGAAAGCAGGACCGCTGCTCGGCGACAAAGCGGTGACGACCGCGCGTGAAGCGTTGCTCGAGCTCGACCAAGGCGCAGTCGGCGACCACATCGGTGTTGTCGGACTGAGCGTGAATGTAGCCACCCACCGCTTCGAGGCGGACGTGCCCGGCTATTCGGGATGGGAGTGGAATGCGGTCCTCGCATGCGCGACTGGCTCCGACTACATCACTGTCAATGAGGTCGCGCTCGTGCCTGCGCCGTCGGGCGATGCGTTGCAGGCACCGGACTGGGTGCCGTACACGGAGCGTCTTCGCCCCGGCGACCTCGGTCCGGGCGATCTCATGGAGCCAGCGCCGGACGACGAGCGCCTGACCGATGACTCTTTCTCCAAAGACGCAGTGGTCTTCATCGGCCGGGAGACGAAGCAGTACCTGACCACCACGGGGTTGAAGGCGGCGAAGCAGCGGTGGCGGCGCGGCGAATTCGGGCCCAATTCGGACCATGCCTCCCAGGCGGCACTGCAGTGCAAGACCTGCGCGTTCTATATCCCGGCGGCGGAACCGGTGGGCAAGAATTTCGGCATCTGCGCTAACGAATACTCCGCGGACGGCCACGTTGTTTCCGCAGTGTACGGCTGCGGAGCCCACTCCGAGACCAAGGTCGACAGCGAGGACGTCACGCCGAGCAGCGCGCTTTTCGACGACGAAAAACCCCTGTATTAATTCCGGTTCTGCCTGATTCCCCGTCCGCGCCATTTTGATTTTCGCGCTGTGAGTGGGACGCTATTGCCGTTATTGACATGCAAACGTCAGGGGAATCACAGTGAGTGACACCACGAATCCGTCCGGCTCCACGAAAGTGACCGAGACACCCAATGAGGCGGGGGAGATCTCCGGCCTTGACCGTTTCTTCCACATTTCTGAGCGCGGCTCCTCGGTAGGCCGCGAGGTGCGCGCCGGTGTGGTCACGTTCTTCGCCATGGCGTACATCGTCCTGCTCAACCCGCTGATCCTGGGCACGAGTGAGGATTCCGCCGGCACCGTGCTGGGCATCCCGCAGGTCGCCGCCGCAACGGCATTGGTGGCCGGTGTCATGTGTATCTTGTTCGGCGCCATCGCCAACTACCCGTTCGGCATCGCCGCTGGCCTGGGCATTAACACGCTCGTCGCTGTCACGCTGGTGGGCACGGAGGGGCTGACCTGGGCGCAGGCGATGGGCCTGGTGGTCGTCGACGGCATCATCATCGTGTTGCTGGCCATCTCCGGCTTCCGCACCGCCGTCTTCCGCGCGATCCCGCCGTCGATGAAGGCCGCGATCGGCGTGGGCATCGGCATGTTCATCTCCCTGATCGGCTTCGTCGACGCTGGCTTCGTCCGCCGCATCCCTGACGCGGCGATGACCACGGTCCCGGTCCAGCTGGGCATCAACGGCTCGATCGCGTCGTGGCCGACGCTCGTGTTCATTCTCGGTCTGTTCATCTGCGGCTTCATGGTTTCCCGCCAGATCCCGGGCGGCCTGTTCATCGGCATCGTGATCAACACGATCATCGCCCTGATTGTGGAAGCTGTCACCGGCGCCGGCTCCGCGGCCGATAACGGCCCGACCGGCTGGAACCTTGCCGTACCGAGCCTGCCGGACTCCTTCGGCGGCATCCCGGACCTCTCCATCGTCGGTGCAGTCGACATCCTCGGCGCCTTCACCAATATCGGTGTCGTCACCGCATCCCTGCTGGTGTTCACCCTGGTGCTGGCCAACTTCTTCGACGCCATGGGCACGATGACCGCGCTCGGCCGCCAGGCTGGCCTGACCGATGAGAAGGGCGAGCTGCCCGAGATGAAGAAGGCGCTCGTCGTCGAGGGCCTCGGCGCTGTCGTCGGCGGTGCGGGCTCCGCGTCGTCCGCCACGGTCTTCGTCGACTCGTCTGCGGGCATCGCCGACGGCGCGCGTACCGGTCTGGCCAATATCGTCACCGGCCTGCTCTTCCTCGCCGCGATGTTCTTCACCCCGCTCTACGAGATCGTGCCGATCGAGGCCGCCGCGCCGGTGCTGGTCATCGTCGGTGCTCTCATGATGATGCAGGTCAGCGAGATCGACTGGACCAAGTTCCACATCGCCCTGCCGTCCTTCCTCACCATCGTGGCTATGCCGTTCACGTACTCCATCGCCGACGGCATCGGCATCGGCTTCATCACCTTCGCACTGTTCTCTGTCTTCGCCGGTAAGGCGAAGGAAGTGCACTGGTTGATGTGGCTGATCTCCGCGCTCTTCGTGGTGTTCTTCGCCATGGACCCGATCATGTCTGCCATTTCCTAACCGCCATGATTCACATCACCGACCCTGCCGATCCACGTCTCGACGACGTCCGCGACCTCAAAACCATGGACAACGCGAAAGGCCTCGTTTTCGGGGAAGGCCCGCTCGTCGGCGGGCGCGTGATCGATTCGCGTTACCCGCTGCGCTGCGTCGTCGGCTTTGAGAAAAAGCTCGACACATTCTTTGCCCAGCGCGAGGCAGAAGGCTTGCCGCCTATCGACGTCCCCGTCTACGTGGTCACCCGCGAGCTGCTCGCGGAGGTCGCTGGGTACGACATGCACCGCGGAATCATCGCGGTGGCGGACCGCGCGCCGGAACGCGACGTCGATACGCTCCTTGATTCACGCACCCTCGTCGTGCTCGAAGGCGTCGGTGACCACGAGAATATCGGCGCGATCTTCCGCAATGCCGCTGGAATGGGCGTCGACGGCGTGCTGCTAGGCGCGGGCACGGCCGATCCGCTGTACCGCCGCAGCGTGCGCGTGTCTATGGGGCATGTGCTGCGCCTGCCGTTCGCGCACCTCGAGGGCACGGTGACCACCTGGCAGCGCTCGCTTGAACAACTGCGCGAAGCAGGCTTTCGCCTAGTTTCGCTCACACCCGACGACAAGGCTGAGCATCTCGCCAACGCGCTTATCGACGACACCGGCGCCCCCTATGAGAAAGTCGCCCTCCTCGTCGGCGGCGAGGGGCCCGGACTGACGGAGCACGCCATGCGTGCCACTGATATCCGCGCCCGCATCCCCATGGCGAATGGCACCGACTCGCTGAACGTGGCCACCTCCGCCGCGATCGCGTTTTACGAGCGCGACCGGTCGTTGAGCTTTCAGCGGTCCGAGTGACGGATCCGTTCCACCACGGCGTCCTTGAGGTCGCGCCAGCGTCGCTTCAGGCCTCGCCCAAGACGGCGGGCTGCCGCGGCTGAGGCATCGGCGAACTGAGCGAATTCGCCGCCTTGCTCGTCGTCAGCGGTCTCCTCATAATCGTCGTAGTCCGCGCTCGGGCTCGAGAATTTCGCAGCGACCTCCGCGACATTTTTGGTCTCGGGTTTGCGCGGCTCCACCTTCGGTTCCGGGCGACCGTCGACGGCATAGCCCACCACATTGATATCCGGGCCGTCGGGGGAAACATCGACTCCGAGCCACGCAGTCTCCGCGGCGTGCATGAGATCCACTGGCTCGAAAGGCAGCGAAATGCCGCCGATTTGTTCAGCGCGCTCGCCCGCCCAATAGGGCGCTTCGAAAGGCTCCGGCAGGCCGAGATCCTCCATCAAAGCGGTGCGTGTGGCGCACAGACTGCGGGAGACCTCCTCACCGTGGAAGTGCGCGAAGCCGCCGAAACCAGCACCCTCGCCGGTGCCCTCCGCGAAGACGAACACATCATCCGCGGGGACTGCAGCGAGCAGGTCAGGGGAGATGTCCGAGAGCTTTCCGCAGTCCTCCACGAAAGTCTGCAGCACAGCCACGCCCGGATAACCGGCGATATAGAACTCTGCCCTTGATGGTTTCGTGGAGCGGTTCAACGGGAACTGCCCGATCGGCGTGATCGGCCACCGGGGATTGAGCTGGGACAAGAGTTTGCGGCCGAAGCCCCGGTCGGCTTTCGGCTCCGCTTCGAGCACCGCCGCAGGGTTGGCGGTGCCGACGTACCAGAATGTCACCACTGCGGGATAGCTCATTGCGCGTTCCTACCCAGCTCTATTTCGGCCGCTTGGTATTGGTACGCACGCCCAAGAGCACGTCTTCCCAGTGCGGGGTGACAGCCTTGCGGCGTCGCTTCTGCGGTTTTTCCTCCGGCTCCGGATTCTGGAGGAAATCACCTTCCGCGAATTCATTCGGCTGGGTTTGGGGGACGGACAGATTCTCTTCTTCGTGCGGGATATTGTCCTGCGGGTACGCCTCGTCTTCGACGTACTCCGGCTCCGGCTCGTACGCCGTGTGCGCGGACAGGGAGCGGACCGGCTGGGCAAAGGAGGGGTCGATGAGATCCGCTGCGACCGGATCGCGCGGCTCGGTGGTGGCGGGGCTGCCCATGGAGCGACGGAAGAACCATTCCGCGCTGTGCTCCTGCAAGCCAGCCTTCCACGTCACGCGCACGACCCACGGTTCGCCTGCTTCGCGCACGGCATCCCAGTGGGCCTCGGACAGGACATGGCCGCGCGCCGCGAAAGCGAGAGCGAGGACTTCGAAGAGCGTGTCCGGGGCAGTGCCGTCATCACGGACCGGGTGGGACTGCTTGGCGGCTTCCGCGACCTGCGCGCGCTCCAGCAGGACCGGGTGCGCGTACGGTTCGATGCGGCTTTCAGCCACGCCCATCTCTTCGGCCAGCGCCGCCGCGTCCGCGCCTGCACGAATGCGGGCCTGAATCTCATTCGGACGCATAGACAGGGGAGTGGCGAACAGCGGATCCGGCTCGACCGGGGTGCGCACCGGCTCTGCGGGTTCTGCGGGTTCAGCTGGTTCCGTAGGCTCTGCTGGCTCTTCGGTGTCTTCGGCTAGTTCGGTCGTGTCGATCGTGTCGGTCGCTTCTGGTTCGTCGTCGCTGGAATAGACGGTGAAGGTGGGGCGCGACGGTTCGTCGACAAGCTCGGCATCGACGAGCTCGTACTCTTCGGCGGAATTATCGAAGGCGTCGGTGTAATCGCGCTCGGCGTCGAACAGGACGGGATCCGGCTCGCCGACCTCGCGGAGATCGGCGCGGGGGATGCGGAATCGCTCGCCGTCCTCGGTGCGCAGCACCCAGACGGTATCCGTCGATTCTTCTGCAACTACAAAGAGCTCGCGCATCCACAACTCCTTACACCGGTGTCATTCACTGACACACTTTAACCGATGAAAGGCCCTGAACCCGGTTACTTCGTGCCGACGCCCTGGCCGAGCATGAAGTCGATCGCGCCCGTCAGCTTGGTCACGTCCTCGGTGTCGATCGCCGGGAACATTCCGATGCGCAGCTGGTTGCGGCCCAGCTTGCGGTACGGCTCGGTGTCGATGATGCCGTTCGCGCGCAGTGCTTTGGCCAACTCAGCCGCATCGATGGAATCGTCGAAATCGATGGTGCCCACGACATACGAGCGCTTCTCGGCGTCTTTGACGAAAGGCGTGGCGTGCGCGTGGTTTTCCGCCCAGGAATACAGAGCCTCGGAATTCGCGCGGGTGCGCTTGACCATGCCGTCAAGGCCGCCGTTGTCGTTCATCCACTTCACCTGGTCAGCGAGCATGAGCAGGGTGCCCACGGCCGGGGTGTTGTAGGTCTGGTTCCTGCGGGAATTGTCCACCGCCGTCTGCAGGTCCAAAAACGCCGGGATGAAGCGGCCGGATTCCTTGATCTTGGCGATGCGCTCGATCGCCGCGGGGCTCATCGCAGCCAACCACAGGCCGCCATCGGAGGCGAAGGACTTCTGCGGGGAGAAGTAATAAGCATCAGTCTGGGAGATATCGACAGGCAGGCCGCCGGCGCCGGACGTTGCGTCGATAAGCACGAGCGCGTCGGTGTCCGGGCGGGTGACGGGCACCATCGTGCCTGTCGACGTCTCATTGTGCGCCCATGCCACGACGTCCGCATCAGTGCCGTCCAGTTCGCCAGGCTCCGGTGCGGTGCCCGGCTCGGACTCAACGATGGCCGGGTCCTCGAGCCACGGTGCCTGCTTGGATGCCTTAGCGAACTTGGAGGAGAACTCGCCGTAGGTGAGGTGCGCAGACTTGTTCTCGATCATGCCGAAAGTCGCCGCATCCCAGAACGCAGTCGCGCCACCCAGCGAAAGCACGATTTCGTAGCCAACCGGCAGGGAGAACAGCTCAGCCAGACCTTCACGGACATGGCCGACCAGGTTCTTGACCTCCGGTTGGCGGTGGGAGGTGCCCATCACCGTGGCAGCACCTTTGCTGAGCGCCTCGATCTGAGCCGGGCGCACCTTCGACGGGCCACAACCGAAGCGGCCGTCGCCGGGAGCGAATTCTGCGGGAAGTGCTGGGTAGTCGGTCATGGATGCCCCTTAACTATCGCTTCAAAACTTCTATTCCGTTCACAATAACTGAAACAGCACTCCCGTCAGGTGGAATTATGCGGCCGGATTGGCGAGGGGCTGTAGCTGTGGCGAGTCGTGTGCGATCAAAACAGTGTCGCGGTAATCACATCTGCTGATAGAGTTGTCTCATGTCAATTTCGGTGCATGCTTATGTGTGCAGCCGTCTTCCGCTTCATACGGAGGTAGCGCTGTAGCCGGGCACGCACCGCCCAACGACTCTGCGAAAGGTTCACTGTGGCTTCTGAGAATCAGGACAAAGCGGTACTGCATTACCCCGGCGGCGAGTACGAGATGGACTTCATCCGTGCCTCCGAGGGCAACGACGGCTTCGTCCTAGGCAACCTCCTAGGCGAGACCGGCCTAGTCACCTTCGATCCGGGGTATGTCTCCACCGGTTCGACTGAGTCCAAGATCACCTATATCGACGGTGACGCAGGTATTCTGCGCTACCGCGGCTACGACATCGCCGACCTGGCGAACAAGGCCACCTTCAACGAGGTCTCCTACCTGCTCATCAACGGTGAACTGCCGAAGGCGGACGAGCTGGAGAAGTTCAACTCCGAGATCCGCCACCACACCCTGCTGGACGAGGACTTCAAGGCCGCTTTCAACGTCTTCCCGCGCGATGCGCACCCGATGGCAGTGCTCGCTTCCTCGGTGAACATCCTCTCCGCCTACTACCAGGACCAGCTGGACCCGCTGAACGAAGAGCAGCTTGATAAGGCCACCGTGCGCCTGATGGCCAAGGTGCCGATGCTGGCGGCGTACGCCTACCGCGCTTCCCAGGGCAAGCCGTACATGTACCCGAACAACGCACTGAACCCGCGCGAGAACTTCCTGCGCATGATGTTCGGTTACCCGACCGAGCCGTACGAGGTCGACCCGGTCGTGGTCAAGGCTCTGGACAAGCTGCTCATTCTGCACGCCGACCACGAGCAGAACTGCTCCACCTCCACGGTCCGCATGATCGGCTCCGCGCAGGCGAATATGTTCGTCTCCATCGCCGGCGGCATCAACGCTCTTGCTGGCCCGCTGCACGGCGGTGCGAACCAGGCAGTGCTGGAGATGCTCGAGGACATCCAGAACAACAACGGCGGCGACGCGTCCGACTTCATGAACCGCGTGAAGAACAAGGAAAAGGGCGTTCGTCTGATGGGCTTCGGCCACCGCGTGTACAAGAACTACGACCCGCGCGCCGCGATCGTCAAGGAGTCCGCTCACGAGGTGCTGCAGCACCTGGGCGGCGACAGCCTGCTCGACCTGGCGATGGAACTCGAGGAGATCGCCCTCAACGACGACTACTTCATCGAGCGCAAGCTGTACCCGAACGTGGACTTCTACACCGGCCTGATCTACCGCGCGATGGGCTTCCCGACGGACTTCTTCACCGTCCTGTTCGCCATCGGCCGCCTGCCGGGCTGGATCGCTCACTACCGCGAGCAGCTCGCGATGAACTCCAAGATCAACCGTCCGCGCCAGATTTACACCGGCGAGACGCAGCGCGAGTTCGTCCCGCGCGACCAGCGCTAATACGCTTTCAAGGCGGTCCGAAACGCGCCGCCTGCACCCCAATGCGATTCCGCTGATTGAAGAAACCGGGCCTATAATGAGCCGGTAATCTTTTCGGCGGGGTCGCATTTTCGTATGGAAGCCCAGCGCAGCCATGCGTGCAGCCCCGAATGTCAAGGAGAATCTTTTATGGACAAGCCGACCATCAACGTCTCGAATGAGCCGGCTCCGACTGACCTCGTGATCGAAGACATCGTCATCGGTGAGGGTGAGGAAGCACAAGCCGGCGGCATGGTCAAGGTCCACTACTTGGGCTGGTATTACCAGACCGGCAAAAAATTCGACAGCACCTGGGACCGCGGCGGAGCAGAAGAATTCCCGCTCGCCGGCCTCATCGAAGGCTGGCAGGACGGCATCCCGGGCATGAAGGTCGGCGGCCGCCGCCAGCTGACCATTCCGCCGGAGAAGGGCTACGGCCCGGCCGGTGGCATTCACCCGCTGTCCGGTCACACCCTCGTGTACGTCATCGATCTGCTCGATGTGAACTAAATGGCAGCCGCTGATTTCTTTGAGCTGAACAGCGGTGCCTCCATGCCACGGCTGGGGCTGGGCACGTACAAGCTCGACGGCCCCGCATCCGATACGGTCGCGCTCATCCGCCGAGCGATCGAGCTCGGCTACCGCCACTTCGACACGGCTTCCTTGTACGGCAACGAGGAAGCCGTGGGGCAAGCGCTTATCGACGCTATCCGCGCTGGCGACGTCGCCCGCGAGGACCTCTTCGTCACCTCGAAGGTCTGGAACGACGACCAGCCCCGCGCGGCCGAGGCCTTCGGCGAATCCCTCAAGCGCCTGGGTCTCGACTATCTGGATCTGTTCATGGTGCACTGGCCGTGGCCGCAGAACGGCACATTCGTCGACGCCTACCGTGCGCTGATCGATGTCCGCGACCGCGGCGACCTCGTCTCCGTCGGTGTGGCGAATTTCTACGAGGAGACCCTCGACGAGATCATCGATGCGACCGGCACCGCCCCCGCGGTCAATCAGGTGGAGCTCCATACCGGCTTCACGCAGACCCAGCTGCGGGAGTACCACGCCAAGCACAGCATCCTCACCGAGGCCTGGGCTCCGCTGGGCAGGGGAGAGATCCTCAGTGGCCCCGCCATCACCGAGATCGCGGAGGCCCACGACGCCACCCCGGGCCAGGTCGCCCTGGCACACCTGCTTGCTCACGGCATCTCCGTCATCCCGAAGACGGCCAACCCGGATCGCCTGGCGGAGAACTTCGGCGCCCACGACGTCGCGTTGAGCGACGAGGAGATCGCCTGCCTCGACCGCGTTCAGGGGCATCGCCAGTCCAAGGACCCGCGCGAGTTCCCGGGTTAGGCATTCGCTGACAGCTGCGTCTGCCTCCTCGGCCCTCGCCGCTGGGTTTAGCTTTGGCCCGTCCCTTTACTGACTACTTGATGAACTGGCGCGCGAATTCCGCGGCGTTCTTGAGGTCCTCCGGCTTGATATTGCGGGCGAAGTTCTGCGCCTCCGAGGACATGCCCTGCGGGGTGGGGTTGGAGGAGAAGTCCGGCACCGAGGAGTTCTCCGGGATTCGGTAGGCCGGTGCCTGCTGTGACGGAGCGGGCTTAGGCTTCGCCGGCGCCGCCGGTGCCGGGGCAGGAGCACTGGCTCGCCCGGGCTGCCACTGGCCCCAATCGGTGGTGTAGACGTTGTTGATATCGCACAGGTGGCCCTCGATGTGCTTCTGCCACTTGGCCTTCTGGTGAATATTCGCGCGCGGGTGGAGCTTTCCGCCGGAGCCCCAGTCGTGCTGCCAGAAGTAGGAGCCGATGCCGTCCTCCACGCACCACTGGATGACGTTGTAGTTGCCGTACACGCCGGTCTTCAAGCCGGCCGCAGACAATGCCGTCTGAAACGCGCGCAGGTACGGGCGGATCTGGTTGGTGTACTGCGTGCGCGTGGGGTTGTCGTCGATGGCGACGTAGATCGGTTTGCCGTTCGGGCCGCCAGCCGCACGGTGGAGTTGGATCGCCTGTGGGACATGGACCGCGGCGCCGGCGGCACCCATCAGCCAGTCGGCGGTCTGGGCGCGGCCGAACTGGTAGACGGAGGCGGTGAACAACCCGTTGGCGGCGAAATCCCGGGTCTCGGAGAGACGCACCGGCTTTGCCTTCATCCAGCTCACGGAGTCAGGGCGCGGCTGGGAGACGTAACGGACGGCACCCATGTGGCCGGCGGCCTTGATAGCCCGGCCGGAGGGAATGCCGCCGGCGTAGTCGAGGACGGTGCCGATGGGTTTACGGTTCTGGGCGTCGGCGGACGGGATGCGGGAGACTCCGGCGGCACCGGCGACGCCGAGGACGGCAAGGGCGGAGGCACGGCTGAGGAAGCGGCGACGGGAGAGATCATTAGTAGTCACAATCGAAACATTAGCAACACAAGCAACGGGTGGCCAGCGCAAACGTCCGAGTCTCAATTTTCTACTTGTTTTCTCGATTGGAAAGTGTCATGCTTTCTTATGTGGAAAACAAGGGAGATGCAATGAATGTGACAGAGGTGAATGAATCGCTCGCGGCCGTCCGCGATATTGAGGCGCGCGCCGCGCAGATGCCGGTGCCGTGGGGCATGGTGACTGCCGTGGGGCTGACCTTCGGTCTCGGTGTCGGCATCATGCTGGCCGGAAATGTGTGGGGACTGCTTGTCATTCTCGTTTCGATGGCTCTCATCATCGTGCTTGAATTTGGCAGCAAGCGGGCTGTCCGCACTGCGATGAAGCAGGACGTGCACCAGGAAGAGGATTCGTTGGGTTGGAAAGGGGTTCTGCTGTACATAGTGCTCTACACGATCGCGTATATCGGAATGCAGGTCTACGCCGACCACTACCCGGACGGGAACACAACGGTCGGCATCGTCGTGGGAATCATTGCCGCCGCAGCGATGATCGCGGGCTACGGCCTGACGTGGAGGAAGTTCCATTGATCGACCCAGTCATTCATCCCCTCAACCGCCTGAAGATCTGTGCGGCGCTGCGCGCTGGCGGTGCGACGGAGGGCACGACGCGCCGCGAAATGAAGTTCTCGCGGCTGCGGGATATCACTGATCTGTCGGATGCAACCCTGTCCAAGCAGCTCGGCGTCTTAGAGGAGCACGGCTACGTCTCCAGGTTCCGCGAATACGGGTCAACTCGTGCGAAAGACACGGTGTGGGTCACCCTCACCAAGTCAGGGGAGAAGGCCCTCGAGGGCCACCTTGATGCGCTGAACCGATACGCTGAGCCGCATGACGAAACTGACCAAGACTCCCAAGGAGCTTCAGAAGGCGCTTGATTGCGCAGGCGCGAGCGGCGCCATCTCGCTCGTACCCACCATGGGCGCTCTTCATAGCGGCCATATCTCTCTTGTCCGCGCCGCCCAGGAATTGGGCAACCCGGTGGTGGTGAGCATCTTCGTCAACCCCCTGCAGTTCGCGCCGGGGGAGGACCTCGACGCCTACCCGCGCACGCTCGAGGAGGACATCGCGAAGCTCGAGGCCGAGGGCGTCGAAGCGGTTTTCGCGCCGAGCGTATCGACGATGTACCCCCACGGTCCCCGCACCACGATCCACCCGGGGCCGCTCGGATCGGTGCTGGAAGGAACAACCCGCCCGACGCATTTCGCGGGTGTGCTGACAGTGGTAGCCAAGCTGTTCTGCCTCACCGGCGCCACCGACGCATTCTTCGGCGAGAAGGATTACCAGCAGCTGGCTCTCATCCGCCAGATGGTCGAGGACCTGCACTTGCCGGTGCGTATTCACGGTTGCCCGATCGTGCGCGAAGGCAGCGGTCTGGCCCTGTCATCGCGCAACCGCTACCTGAGCGAGGAAGAGCCCCACACTGCGCTGACGTTGTCCCGCGCATTGGCGACGGGCAGCTATGACGAAGCCCTGGCGGTTCTCGAGTCCGCCGAGGGCATCGAGCTCGACTACCTCGCAGTGACCACGCCGGAGCTCGAAGAGCTTCCGGAGGGTTACACCGGCCCCGCGCGTCTGCTCGTCGCCGCGAAGGTCGGGGAGACCCGTCTGATCGACAACGTCGAAGTTCAGGTCTAAGCCCTAGAAGGTGTGCTCGTCCGCGGGGAATTCGCCCTCGTGGACGGCGCGCTTGTAATCGGCGGCGGCTGCGCCGAGCGCCTCGCCGACCGCACCGAATTGGCGCACGAAACGCGCACGGTGGCCGCCCGCCGGGAAATCGGCCAGGTCGTGCCAGACCAGCACCTGCGCATCCGTGTCCGGGCCAGCGCCGATGCCGATGGTGGGAACGGGGCAATTGGCGGTGATCTCCTTGGCCAGATCAGCCGGGACCATCTCGAAAACGACCATGTCCGCGCCCGCTTCGACGACCGCGTTGGTGTCGGCCCACAGCTGGTCGGCACTATCGTCGCGTCCCTGGACCTTGAAGCCGCTCAAGTTGTCCACGGACTGCGGGGTGAATCCGACGTGGGCGCACACTGCGAGCCCGGCGTTTTTGAGCGCCTTGATGCGCGGGGCGATGCGGACGCCACCCTCGAGCTTCACCATGTGGGCGCCACTGCGGCGGATCATCTCGGTGGCGGTGCGCACGCACTGCTCGTCGGAGGCCTCGTAGCTGCCGAAGGGAAGATCAGCCACGACGAGGGCATTGCCAGCACCGCGGACGACTGCGGCGGCGAGGTAGGTAATCTCCTCGACGGAGACCTGGTTGGTCGTCTCATAGCCGAAGACCACATTTGCGGCGGAGTCACCAACGAGCATGCACTCGATGCCCGCCTCGGCGAAGACGCGGGCGGTGGAATAGTCGTAAACGGTGAGCATCGCCCACGTCTCGCCGTCGCGCTTTTTCTGCTTCAGGTCCGCGACCCGAACTTTCTTGGTGGGGGCCAGGTATCCAGTCATGCAGACAGTCTAGGCACGCGCCGAGGTGACGGCGTTGATGACGTCGGGATCTGCATTCTCGACATCGACCGCGATCGGGTCCATCGGACCCGCGTCTGTCGGAGTCTCGTGGCGGGGGAGACGCAGCACCGGGCACACGATCGGCACGCCGGCGTCGTTGATGATGCGGGCGGAAATGCCGTAGACGCGCTCGAGCAAATCCGGGGTCAATACTTCAGCCGGAGTGCCCTTGGCAATCGCCTGGCCATCCTTGATAACCAGTAGCTCGTCGCAGAAACGGGCAGCCAAGTTCAGATCGTGCAGGGCGACGAGGGCCTGACGGTCATCGCCGCGGACCTCGTCCTGGATGATCTGCAGCAGTTCCACCTGGTGGCGCAGGTCGAGGGCGGAGGTGGGTTCGTCGAGAAGCATGATGCGCGGGGAGCGCACGAGCATCTGCGCGACGGCCACGAGCTGACGTTGGCCGCCGGACATATCCGAAATCATGCGGTCCGACAGCTTCGTGATGCCCAGGCGGTGCATGACCTCGGCGGTCGTCTGCAGTGCGTTGCCGTTGCCCTCGCCGCGGCGGCGGGCGGAGACCATGACGGATTCGAAGGCGGTGAGCGTTGCGCGCGAGAGCATGTCCTGCGGCACATAACCGACAGCTTGGACGCGCTCCTTGGCGCTCAACGTGCGGCCGTCGACGACGATGTCCGCGCTGCCCTCGGACGGCTTGTTGATGCCGGCGAGGGTTTTAACGAGCGTCGATTTGCCGGCGCCGTTCGGGCCGATGAGGCCGGTGATCTTGCCGTCGTCGAGCGGGCCGAAGGTCATGTCGTCGATGATCGTCGTCCGGCCGTACCGCACGGTGAGATTTGTTGCGCTGATGGCCATGGGGGCTTAAACACTCCTTCCACGCGAGCGGGTGAAGATCAGGAACACGAAGAACGGTACGCCGACAAGTGCGGTGATGATACCGAGCGGGATAGCCACACCGGGGATGATCGACAGCGACACAGCGTACGCGAGGCTCATGAGCATGGCACCGGCAGCGGCCGCGCCGGGGAGGAAGAATTTCTGGTCCTCACCGACGATCATGCGCGCAATGTGCGGGCCGACCAGGCCGATGAAGCCGATGATGCCCGTGAATGCGACAGATGCGGCCGCCAACAGCGACGCGACCAGCAAGGTGGTCACGCGCAGGCGTTGGACGTTGATGCCCATCGCAGCAGCGCGGTCGTCGCCGAGACGCAGAGCGGTGAGACGCCACGAATTGACGGCGCAGAAGGGGATCGCCAGAGCGAGCACGACGGCGATCACGATATTCGCGGTCCACGACGCGCGCTGCATCGAGCCCATCGTCCAGAACACGATCTGCTGGAGCGCCTCATTAGAGGCTACGTACTGCAGCAAGGAGAGCACTGCCTGGAAGAAGAAGGACAGGGCGATGCCGAGCAGGATCATCGATTCCGCGCTCGCCCCGCGCCAGATCGCGGCACCCGCGATGATCAGCACGGCGAACAGCGCCGACAGCGCCGCGGTGAGCGCGAGATTGAGTTGCGCATTCAAGATGAGCGTCCAGCCCATCACGATCGACACCGCCGCGCCGAGGGCAGCCGCCGCGGAAATGCCCAAGGTGAACGGCTCCGCCAGCGGGTTGTCCAAGATTGTCTGCATTTGCGCGCCGGACAGCCCCAATGACGCACCGACGAGCACCGCCATCACCGCCGCCGGGAGGCGGAGAGTGCGCACGACGGTCTCAGTCTGCTGGTCGACGGAATCGGGGTCGAAGACGGCGCGGAAGACGTCGCTAAGCGAAAGATCGATGGGCCCAACGACCACCGCAACGAGGAAGCTCGCGATCGCACCGAGGACAAGAAGGGCAATTGCGATTGCTTTACGACGGCCGCGGCGACGGTAGTTTTCAATCGCACGGTCCGGCGAATCCTTCTCGTAGTCGGTGTCGGGCGCTACGCGTGTGGTCATTGAGCTCTTTTCTTATCGCTTATTTTGCTTCGTATCCGTCGAGGAAGAAGGTGCCGCTGTAATCGATCGGCATCCACTCGGCATGGAAGTTCTCGAAGTCCTTCGCCGGATCCGTGTCCTCGAATTCTTCGGGGTGGAGCCACTTGGCGAATGCCTCGAGAGCGAACACGTTGTACGGGCTGTCGTAGAACTGATGGTAGACGGCGAAGAAATCACCCTCCTTAGGGGCCGTCAGTTGTTCCACACCCGGGGTCTTGAGCGGACCGCCGAAGGAATCGCGTGCCGCTGCCTCGTCAGCCTGGTAGCCCAGCTCGACGTGGCTGAAAGCGTCGGTCTTCTGCGGGTCACGCGCCCACTCACCACCGGAAACGATGAGCTTGTCCGGATTGACCTCCACGAGCTTCTCAACGGTGATCTCTGTTTCGTCGGTGCCGAGAATCTCCGGGCCGATATTATGGCCGCCTGCCGCGTCGACGAGCTTGCCCAGGTTGGCGTCGCCCGCGATGGCGCAGCAGTCCTTGAAGCCGGCTGCCATCCACACAGCGGTGTTCGGCTTCTCCGTCGTCTTTGCCACGCGGTCGGTGATATCGGCGACCTTGTCGTTGTAGAACTTGATGAAGCTTTCTGCGCGGTCGGACTTGCCGAAGAGGTCGCCGAAGAGCTTCATGGACACCTCGGTGTTGTTCAGCGGGTCCTGGCGGAAGTCAGTGAACACGTATTTCAGGCCCACTGCGTCCATATCGGCCAAAAAGCCGTTCTGCTCCGCGACCTTCTTCTGGTCCAGTGTCATGACGACCACATCCGGCTTCTGCGCCAGGAGGTTCTCCACGGTCACGTCGCCCTTCTGCAGGGAGCCGATCATCGGCAGGTCCTTGGCCTCCGGGAATTTCTCCAAGACCTTTTCGCGCATCGCCGGCGCCGCCTTTTCGAAGTCATCGCCGTACGCGACGACCTTCTCAAACGGATTGTCCTGCAGGATCGAGGTGGCGAAAACGCCGCGCCCTTCGCCGAGCAGAATACGCTCCGGCTGCTTGTCGAAGTCGACGGTGCGTCCCGCCGCGTCGGTGACGGTCAGAACTGCCTCGCCATTTTTCTCGTCCCCATTGGAACCTGCGGCGTCACTGCCGCTCGAGTCGGACGAGCAGCCGGCGAGACCGAGCACTGCGATGAACGAAAACAGCAGTGCTGCGAGTGTGCGTGGAAACTTCACGATCCACCTTTCAAAATAAGTAAGCCTATGCTTAGTTTCAGGTAACCCTTTGGATGGTAAGGCATGCCTAATTAGGAAACAAGAATGTGTCCTAATTCGGTTTGTGAGGCGATTTCCTCGGCCAATGGGTTTTTGGGCACCTACTATGGTGGGTAAAAATAAAGGAGCCTGGCCATGACCCGCACATTCAAAACTCTCGGAGTTGCCCTCGTCGCCGCCTCTCTCACGGCCGTCACCGCGTGCAGTCCCGCCGAATTCGCTGAACGGATCGCGCCCGACGCCTTGAAGCAGGAAAGTGACGTCGACTACCGGACGCTTCTTGACGACATCACGTACAAAGACAGACCGCTGGATGTGTACTCGGAGGAGGCGATGGAAAAATTCGCTAAAGAAATCGAGGAAGCGAGCGGTGGGAAACTCGGCGCAGACTGGGAGATTGATCCGCCCGAATGCGAGAAGGGGTTGAATTCCTCGAGGCAGGGTCGGGGCGAGGAAAAGATTGACATCGATAAGTACGCTCTCGCCAACTCGCACGACTTTGATCTGACGGTTTCCGCTCGGGAGATGGGTGACCGTGATTTGGATGATTTTTTCGACGGGGAGTACATGAAGAAATGCCGCTCCTACTCGATCCAGACCCCGGACATGGGGATGTACATTACGAATGAAGAAGTTCCGTTCAAAGCCGATGCCGACGAAGGGCGCGCGTTGATCGCGCGCACGGTCTCCGATGACGGGCATGAAAGCAAGAGATACGAAGCCCACGCCGTGAAAAATGGCACCGAAGTGACGGTGAATTCCTCGAACCCTTCTGAGGCGTCCATCCAGGCCGCCAACGAAACGCTCGTCCAGGTCCTGGAGCGACTCTAAAACTTCGTTGCCGGGGTATGGGCAGTTCGGGACGTTTCTTTCATGCCGTGCAGACGGTGCGGTAACGTAGCTTCTCGTTGCCCTAGTAGCTCAGTGGATAGAGCACGGCTCTCCTAAAGCCGGTGTCGGAGGTTCGATTCCTCTCTGGGGCGCCAATGTCATCAGTCGGGACATCGTTGACAGATCAGTCGCGACATGGTGGACAAACCGGTGTCTTGGTTTTTATTTTTCCAAGGCGCCGGTTTTGGTTTTTAGGTCAGTGGGGGT
>NZ_JBRBCB010000015.1:0-40738 GCF_053479455.1 Corynebacterium sp. 20-84 | reverse complement strand
TCCATCAGCTTCTCGCTGATCTCGTTGACCCTCGCCGGGTCATGGCCTTTCTTCGGTGACACCGTAGTCATTATCGGTGAAACTCCTTCTAGATCAGAGCCTCACACACAAACTTCCTGACACTCCCTACGAAACGCTGCCAAGCATCCCGCCAGACCTTGACTGACCTGAGCTGCCATCGTGAACATCACACCACCAGAACACCCCTTTCGGAAACGGAAGCGGGTGTTTTCGCTGTTAGAAGGTGCCCCAGTCAGGAGAGATACTTCCGCCTGACACTCCACCTCCGCCGCCGGGAACAAGCTCGTAATTCTTCGCGACGTAGGCGAAGAGGCTGAAGATCGCCGCAGTCACAGCGACACTCACGGCCGGCGCGAACCAGGCACTTGCGACGAAGGCCAACCATTCAGAGCCAGCGAGGAGACTGAGACCACCGAAAAGCAGAACCACGAAGCGCGGCAGAACCATAACAGCGATGGCGGCGCACAGCGCCAGGAAGACCTTTCGCGTTTCCATACCGGCGGCGAGCACGCACGCGCAGCACGCGGTGAACATGGGCGCAGCCGTCGCGAACGCGGGAAACATCGTCGCAAAGAAGAACATGTCCGCGCCGACAGGCCGCCACGAACTGAACGCCGCAGCTGCCGCGATGCCGAGTAGGAGGATCAACGATGCGGCGATTCCGCGGGCAGCGCGGGTGCGGGCGGTCAGCACACATGCCAACACTCCCGCTACAGCAGCGAGGGCACACAATGCAGCCACTGCTGTGGCGGAATCACCGCCGGTGGTAGCTACCGCAGAGGCAGCGAGACTCACGATGAACAGAAATATAGGTAAGGCGGTCGGGTCGTTGTGGATCATCTACGTACCTCTTCCGGTTTGGCCCCAGGGTACTCGCGGGTGAAGATTGTGAGGTGAAACTTCGCCAGGTTGTCGTGCTCGTTGCGGCCGTGCTTTTCATCGCGGCATGGATGCTTATCGACGTCCCCTCCCTCGCCCAACTCCGGTCCTGGTCCGAGCAGACCGGCGCGTGGTTCCCCGTGGTGTTCTGGCTGGCGTATGTGGTGATCACTCAGTTCCCGATTCCCCGCACGCTCCTCACTGTGTCGGCGGGAGTACTGTTCGGCGCGGTGAAAGGCATCGCACTGGCGCTGACGGCGACGACGGTCTCGGCGGTGATCTCGCTGCTGCTGGTGCGCTTCTTGCTGCGTGACTGGGTGGAGCCGCGGTTGACGCATCCGGCGGTGCAGCGGATCAATCAGAGGCTCGAAGAACGCGGCTGGCTGGCCGTCACGAGTTTGCGGATGATCGCGGGCATTCCCTTCTCGATCATGAACTACGCGGCGGCGCTCACACGTGTTCCGGTACTGCCGTTCGCTGTGGCCACACTCGTGGGGTCGGCGCCGGGAACAATCCTGGTCACCATGTTCGGGCAGACGCTCACCGACGATCCTGATCCGATTTTCGTGGCCATCATGGCAGTGCTCGCGGTGATCGGCATTGCAGGATTGCTTTTCGACGCGACCACGCCCACCCGTCAAGCCTCCACCGTGGACCGCTGGTCAAGGGTCTAGACTATCCCCCATGATTGCTGTCCATGCCCGCTACCGTGGCCGCGATGCGCGGCGCGCCGAACTCGTCAAACGCTCCGCCGAGGCTCTCTCGACCCTCGACGGAGTGGGCCGTTTCGATGTCGTCGGTGTCGAGGACATTCGCGCCCACGTCGACGATGCTGAAGCCGCCTGCATGCTCGTCATGGCGCTCTTGTCCGACGGGAATTGGGCCATCGGTATCGGCATCACAGAAAAAGGCCCCGCCATCTACGCCGCAACAGATGGGGCGGGAAATAAGGCAGGGTCGGTAGGAGTGGTCGTCGATAAGCCTGAGCCCCGAACGGACGCTGCGGACATTGCGTCTGCGTTCGCGTTGCTCGGTCATGTGCTGGCGAAACGCACCGTCGAGGGCCGTGAGGCGACCTCGCTGGTGCGTTCCGGGCTGAATCAGAATGAGGCGGCGGCCGAGCTCGGCATCTCTAAACAGGCGATGAGCCAGCGCCTGCAGGCTGCCGGGTGGCAGGCCGAGCAGGCGGGCTGGCAGCTCGCCGTCAATTTGATGTCTAGGGCTGCTGGGGATACTGGTTAGGCATCTGCGGGGGCTGCGCCTGCTGCATCGGGAACTGCTGCGGCTCATACTGCGGCGGCTCGTATTGCGCAGGCTGCTGCGTCGGCTGCGGCATGTCGAGTTCAGGGCGCGACGGGGACTCGTCGGGCTCGGCGCCGGCCTTCACGCTCGTTGAAATCGACGTGGACGTGGAGCCCTTGGATGCGCTGGCTCCCGTCGCGTCGTCGAGGCTGGACCCGACCGGCTTGTTCGCCACGGCGCGCGCCTCGGCGACAGCCTTCGCGATCTCCGGGTCGGAGGCCGTCTCGAACCACGCGTCCGTGTCTTCCTGGGTGGCGATCTCCTTCGCCTCCGGGTCGATCTGGCCGGGCTCGTAGCGGAAGACACCGTCGTCGTCCTTCTTGGCGAAGGCCTTGGCGAATTCCTCCAGCGAATCGCCGAACTGCGACGGGATCATCCACATGGTGGAACCGTTGCCCTCGGCGATCTTCGGCAGCTTCTCCATGTACTGGAAGGCGAGCAGCTCCGGCGTGACGCCGGAGGACTTGATGGCGGCGTTGACCTTCTGGATCGCGCGTGCTTCACCCTGTGCTTCGAGGAATTTCGCGGCGCGCTCACCTTCAGCGCGAAGAATGGTCGCCTGACGCTCAGCTTCCGCGGCGAGGATGGCTGCGTGCTTCTCACCCTCAGCGGACAGGATGCGCGACTGCTTCTCACCCTCGGCGGTCTTGATGTCGGACTCTCGGCGGCCCTCAGCGGTGAGAATCATGGCGCGCTTCTCGCGGTCCGCCTTCATCTGCATCTCCATGGACTGCTGGATGGACGGCGGCGGATCAATCGCCTTGAGCTCCACTCGGCTAATGCGCAGGCCCCACTTGGCGGTGGCGGCGTCGAGCTCGCCGCGCAGGCGGCGGTTAATGGTCTCACGGGAGGTCAGAGTTTCCTCGAGGGTCATGCCACCGACGACATCGCGCAGCGTCGCGGTGGAGATCTGCTCCACACCGACGATGTAGTTGTCCACGCCGTAGATGGCGCGCGCAGGGTCGTTGACCTGGAAGGTCACCACCGTGTCAATGGCCACGGTCAGGTTGTCCTGGGTGATCACAGCCTGCGGCGGGAAGGACACGACGCGCTCACGGGTGTCCACGCGCTCGCGCACTCGGTCGATGAACGGCACCAGCAAAGTGATGCCGCCCGAAACGGTGCGGGTGTAGCGGCCGAGTCGTTCGATGACCGCGGCCTCACCCTGCGGGATCAGCGCGATGGCGCGGAAAACGACGATGACAATGAAAATGAATAAGACGAGTAGCAGAACAAGCGTTGGTGTCATGATCACTCCTTCCGGACGACGGCGGTCGGGCCGTCAATATCAGCGACGGTGACGTGCTCACCGGCGGGGATGGTGAAAGCGGGGTCGATAGCGCGGGCCGACCAAATTGACCCGTCGAGGCGGACCTGGCCACCATACCGGTTGATCTCCTCGAGCACCTCTGCCTTGGCGCCGACGAGAGCCTTCGGGGACGTGTCCAGGGCTGCCGGTTTTTTGAAGCGGCGGTGCAGCCATGGGCGAAGGAACAGGATGAGGGCACCGGACGCGAGTCCGAAGATGACGATCTCCGCCCACAGCGGAATGCCGAACAGGCTTGCGCCGGCTGTCGCCAGTGCACCCCCGGCGAGCATGAGAAATGTGAACTCGCCAGCCGCTAATTCGAGGAGGGCGAGTACGAGCGTGCCAATGAGCCAAATAACTGTTCCCACACGATCAGGTTAACGCATTTTCGGGCGTCGATAAGCCACTCAAAAGCTTTCTTTTGGCAACTCCGGCGTTGTCACGAAATCGACGAGTCGCTCGACCGCGCCAATGAGCGTGTGGTCGAGGTCGCGGAACGTCTCGACCGCGCCATACACGCGATTCCACCCCTCGCGCGGATCCGACCAGCCGACGCGGCGGCAGATGCCAGTCTTCCAGTCCTCGCCCTTCGGCACGTCCGGCCAGGCGCGCAACCCCAAGCGCTCGGGCTTGACCGCCGCCCAGATATCCACGTACGGGTGCCCGGTGACCAGCACATGCGGGCCGACATCCGCCACGAGCCGCGACTCTTTCGACCCGGCAATGAGGTGGTCAGCGAGCACCCCGATGCGGCGTCCGGGCCCCGGCTGAAACTCGGCGAGCCGCTCCGGCAGATTGTCCAAGCCTTCCAGGAACTCGACGACGACGCCCTCGACGCGCAGATCGTGCCCCCACACCTTCTCCACGATCGCGGCGTCGTGCACGCCCTCGACCCAAATCCGCGACGGCATCGCCACTTTCGCCTGGACATTCTCCACGCGCCGGGACCCCGAATTCGAGCGTTGCGGCTTCCGCTTGACGACGGGCCGCGTCAAGGTCACCCTCTCCCCCTCCACCAGGAACGCGCCAGGCAGCATCTTGAACAGTCTTTGCGTGCCGTAGCGATCCTCGAGCCGGACAAACTCACCGTCATAGGTGCGCTCCACGCCGACAACGAGCCCCACGAAGTCGTCGCCGAACACCTCCGCCACCACATCGCCGGTTGCTTCCACCTGCGGGTACACCTTCGGTCGCTTGCGGGCGTGACCGGCGAAAATATCGCCGCCGTACGGGTCTGCGTGGCTGTTGAATCCGCTCATAGTGGGCCAGAGTGTATCCCGTATACTTCGCCACCGTGAGTACGCGCGCCGAAGTCTATTCTCCCCTGCAGAACACCGCCGTCTGGCTCGCGGCATGGCTCTACGGGCACGAGCCCTCCGACGCACTCGTCGGCGCCATGACGGAATTGCACGGCCGGAACAGCTACCAGGGCGAACCGCTCGCGCATTTGCTTCACGACGTCCGCTCCTCCACCGACCTCACCTCCCCCGGCCCCGCCGTCCGCCTCATTTTGTCTGGCCCCGGCCAACCTCCGGAACTGCCCGCGGGTTCAGCAGCAGCATTGGCCGCCACCGAACTCAGCGGCGGCAGCGCGATCGTGCTCCGCGGCAACGGTGGCGTGTCCCATGTTTTGGTGCCTGATAGCTCTTCCGAGCTGGGGGTTCGCGGTGAAAGCGCCGGGGTCTTATGGCGGTGGTTCGAGGAAGACGGCCCCCTTCCGGAGCCAGCGTGGCTCTCCCCCGGCGAGGCCGATGCGCTGCTATCGCGCGCGACTAATGAGGCCTCGCTACTGATTGAGGCCGCGGGCGGCACGCGCGAGGAGTTGCCCGACCCGCGCCTGACGGTGGGGACGCTCTCTGATTTCTACGACACGCCCGGTTTGCCCATGCGAACGCCACCGCGTGCCGCGAAACTCTTCGCGCGGGCGGACGCGGTGGCGGCGGTCATTGAGACTGTGGTCGACAGGTTGAACGACCACAGCTTCGATCCCCAGCTCTTCAGCCTCTGGCGGCACATCCGTACCGCACGCATGGCTGGAGTGGCCGATGCGGTACTGGAGTACCAACGCTGAAGCTTAAGACGCGACCGGCTTCGGGCGCCGGGGCGCGCAGCAGCCTTCCTTGCACGGGGCACCGTTGAGGGTGCAGCCCTGGACCGTGATCGTCGATAAGCTTTCTGGCTTTGTGCCTGCGGCCGTGTGGTCGACGAGATCGAGGACGAGCTTCGCGAAGGTCCGCTCCAAGCCCACCGTCGGCGTGCGGGTCAGGGTGATGCCGCGCTCTTCGCACGCTTCCTTGAGCTCGGTGTCGAGGTCCCAGATGACCTCCATGTGGTCCGTGATGAAACCGACCGGGACGCAGATGATGTGCTTGACGCCCTCATTCGCGTCGTCGATCTCCTCGGTGCGGTCCACGACATCCGGCTCAAGCCACGGGGTGCGCGGGTCGCCGGAGCGGGACTGCCAGACGACCTCGTAATCGGGGACGCCAGCCTCAAGCGCGATCAGGCGCGCGGCCTCCGCGACCTGACGGGAGTACAGATTCTGGTCGGTCGGACCGCCAGATGCGTCGTCGGCCGCATTCGGCACCGAGTGCGCGGCGAACAAAACGCGGGTGGACTTCTGGTCCGCTGCCTCCCACGCCGTGCGGACATGATCCGCCATGAGCTTCACAAAAGTCGGGTGGCCGTAGAACTGCCAGAGCTTCGTGAACTCGAGCTCCGGGTGCGCCTCGCGCAGCTTCACAATGTCCTCGTCGTACTGGCGGCACGCCGAGTACCCGCCCCATGCGGAGGTGGCGAAAACAGCGACATTCTTGTGGCCGTCGGCCGCAATCTGGTCGGCGGCGTCGGCGGCGTACGGGTGCCAGTTGCGGTTGCCGAAGTAGACCGGCAGCGTTTCGCCGCGCGCGGCGATCTCCGCCTCGACATTGGCGATGATCTCGCGGTTCTGACCGTTGATCGGGCTCACACCACCGAAATTGAAGTAGTGCTCGCCGACCTCAGCGAGGCGTTCGCGCGGAATACCGCGTCCGCGGGTGACATTCTCCAGAAATGGAATGACCTCGTCTTCTCCCTCGGGGCCACCGAAGGACAAGACGAGGAGTGCATCGAAGTTGCTTTCAGACATAGGGCCATTCTAGTTCAGCGGCCCTACGCCCGGTATTAGATCAGGCGGACAGCCATCGGTGCCATTCCGCTACGGCGGACTGCCGTCTTTTGCACGTTCATTCCGGTCTGCGGCGCTTCGAGCATCATGCCGTCTCCGAGGTAGATCGCGACGTGCTGGTTGCCGCCGTTGCCCCAGAACAGCAGGTCGCCGCGTTCAGCTTCATCGACCGGGATCTGGGTGCCGCGCTGGTACTGGTAGCCCGTGTAGTGCGGCAGCGAGATACCTGCACCGGAGAAGGCGTAGAGGACAAGGCCCGAGCAGTCGTAGCCGGCCTGGCCGTTGTAACCCTGGCCGTCAAGGCCCATCGTCGCGCCGTTCGCGTCGCCGCCGCCCCACACGTATGGGGTGCCGATCTGCGATTCAGCACGCGCGATGACCGCTTCGATCTGCTGCTCGCGGCTGCCATCGGAAGCCGCTTCGTCGCCGCGCAGCTTGTTGGAGACTTCCTCCGCGTCGTCGACGTCCGGAAGGACGTCTGCGACATTCGTGCCTTCTTCCTCGTCGGTTTCGGCCACGGACGCATCCGCGCTTTCGCTTGACGACGGCGCCGCGATCCCCGACGCACCCGACTCCCCGTCCTCACTGTCGTACGGGTCTTCGAAGCTGGCGTGATCCGCCTGGGTCTCACCGACCGCCTTCGCAAAAGCGTCGAGCGCAGCCTGGACCGTATCCGGGTTGGCGAACTCTTCCAGGGACGGCGCTGACGACCCCGAGGAGCTCAAGGCATCGGACGATCCAGCATCCCCAGTTCCGGCGTCTGCCGGCTCAGCTTCAGTGTTTGCCGACTCTGCCGGCGCCTCCGCGTCAGCGGATTCGGCGTCGGACTCAGTCTCGGTCGCTGCCTCTGCTTCTGCCTCAGCCTCGGTTTCGCCCTCGGTCTCAGACTCAGCTTCCGTGGCGGATTCCGACTCAGTCTGAGTGTTGGCAGACTCTTCGGCTGCGGTCTCCGACTCGGTGGTCGGCTGCTCGCTCGCGTCCGGGGCTTCAGTCTCCGGTGTGGGGGCAGTCTCCGGGGTGGCACCCTCAGCACCGGCGGCCGCACCCTCTGCACCGTCGACGCCAATGCCCATGGCGGCTGCAGCTTCGGGGCGCTGCTCGGCGAGGTCGGACTTAGCTTCCTCAAGTTCGGTGGAGACGGTGTCGCGCTCTGCGAGGAATGTATCCAGAGAACTCAGGGAGTCGTCGAGGGTCGTTCGTGCCTTCTCCTCGGCATCCTCGGCATCGGCAGCGCGGTCGTCGGCAAGCCTGCTGGCTTGACGTAGCGTCGACTCGTCGTTGGCGGCCTCGGTGCGCGCACGCTGCAGATCCTCGAGTGCGCGTTGCTTATCCTCGGACTCCTTGCGGAGGTAGGTCTTGCGGTCGAGGGAATCCTTTCGGGCGTCGGCGTCTGCATGGACGCTCGCCCCACCCGCGCCGCTGGAGCGGTACGAGGAGCGGGAGATCTGGTCGAGCTCATCCTGGGCGCGCTCGACCTCGGCCTGGGTGTCGTCGAGACGCTTGCGCGCTTCGGTGGCGCCCTGACGGGCCTGCTCGGCGTGCGACTGGGCATCGTGCAGGTCGACGAGCGCCTGGTTGACGGCTTCGCGGAGTTTACCGATCTCACGGTTAATGCGGTCGATATCTACCTCGTGGCGAGAAATCTCCGAGACAATCGCCGTCAGGGGCGATTCTTGCGCGACAGCTTCCACGTGCGTCGTCGCCATAGACAACGTAGCCACGCAGGCGGCAGCCGGCACGAGGGTGCGGACACGGAATTTACTGGACAGGCGGGGCCGCGCAGTGCCGCGCGCGGAACGGACGGTGAAATCCACGGAGGTATTCCTCTCACCGCACACTTCATCAGCAGACCGCGCCAAGGCATAGGTATGCCCGGGAAACGGACCGTGAATGGGCCAGGGTGTCAAGGCTGGCGTGCGGACGATTGAACGATCACGGATGAAAACCCGTGGGCTGATTCACCGCTACCTCCGCACTGACGTGACCCGTGATCCTTGGCGTGCTTCCCCACATGCCCGAATCTCTCGAGAGTTACGTCTGCGCTCTGATGTTGCAGCTATCAGCCCACGAGCTGACATGAAAACCATAGGCCACATAACAAGTCTGTTGCACACCCTTTACCAAATTTCACACACGTCAAGGCGAATAACATGACTGTGAGATTTGCCCACGCTGGGGTTTTAGAGATGAGGCGCATTACTGTGACATGCGACACATTGGCCCCGGGAATTATCACATTGCGGCCACAATGCCCGGCAGACACGCCGAAGCGGCCATTTTCTAGACCTCTAGGTCAACCGTCGATCCTTGACGGATTAGTCGTTGCTTTTGGAGAAAAAGAAGGAGACTCCGGCCGCGACGGCGACTAGCACGAGAAGGGTTGCAGTGACCAACGCCCACGGAATAGTGAAGGCATCCGCCTCCGCGGCAAAATCGCGGACACCGGCGGCATAATTCGGTTCAGAAATCAGCGCGTATTGACCCTTCTCTACTTGCGCACGGGTGAGGCTGTCGCTCACCGCGGCGGTCGCCGCCGGAGAGCGGACAATCACTGTGTCGAATCCCGCTTCCGTCGCGGTCGCATCTTTGAGGTCCTGGGCGAGGTCCCGCAGAGCGCCTGCCGACTGGCCCGCTTGCCCGAGTACTACGATGCCTACTGACCCCGCCGGACCCGCCTCCCCCGCGTTCACATCTGCGACAGCTCCCAGCAGGTCTGCCTCGAGCGCGAGGTTGGCGGGATTGTCGGTGTCGAAGGCAACGGCGTCGTCGATAAGCTGTGCTCTCAAGCTGTCGAAATTGGGCGCGCTGGGGTCCATGTCACAAGAGCGTATCCGGCCGCCGGATTCGTGCGAGGTGGGCGCGCCGAGACCGGCCGGGGTAGCTGAAAGTCTGACAATAATAATTGTGTGCGACCAAATACCCCCGAACCAACGTGTGTGTCCTAACATTGACCTGTAGGGACCCTGATGGGTCACACACCTAGATTTTCAGTTGTTACAACGAGAAACGGAGCTCACGTGTCTGAAAGCAAGAACTCCTTCAACGCGAAGAAGACGCTCGAGGTCGGCGGTAAGTCCTACGACTATTACGCCCTCGATGCCGTCGAAGGCATGGAGAAACTGCCCTACTCCCTGAAGGTGCTCGGCGAGAACCTCTTGCGCACCGAAGACGGCAAGAACGTCACCGAGGAGCACATTAAGGCTATCGCTAACTGGGATCCTTCGGCTGAGCCGTCTGTGGAAATCCAGTTCACCCCGGCCCGCGTCCTCATGCAGGACTTCACCGGCGTGCCCTGTGTTGTCGACCTTGCCACCATGCGTGAGGCCGTTTCTTCTCTCGGCGGCAACCCGGACCAGGTGAACCCACTGAACCCGGCTGAGATGGTCATCGATCACTCCGTCATCATCGAGGCCTTCGGTTCCGAGAACGCCCTCGACAAGAACGTCGAGATCGAGTACGAGCGCAACGAGGAGCGCTACCAGTTCCTGCGCTGGGGTGCCGAGAACTTCTCTAACTTCCGCGTCGTCCCGCCGGGAACCGGCATTGTCCACCAGGTCAACATCGAGTACCTGTCCCGCGTCGTCTTCGACAACGAGGGCGTGGCGTACCCCGATACCTGCATCGGCACCGACTCCCACACCACCATGGAAAACGGCCTGGGCATCCTGGGCTGGGGCGTCGGCGGCATCGAGGCTGAGGCTGCAATGCTCGGCCAGCCGGTGTCCATGCTGATCCCGCGCGTCGTCGGCTTCAAGCTCACCGGTGAGATCCCGGTTGGCGTGACCGCCACCGACGTCGTTCTGACCGTCACCGAGATGCTCCGCGAGCACGGCGTGGTCCAGAAGTTCGTCGAGTTCTACGGCGATGGCGTCAAGGAGATCCCGCTGGCTAACCGCGCCACCATCGGCAACATGTCGCCGGAGTTCGGCTCCACCTGTGCGATCTTCCCGATCGACGAGGAGACCATCAACTACCTGCACCTCACCGGCCGCGACCAGGAGACCATCGACCGCGTCGAGGCATACGCCAAGGCTCAGGGCATGTGGCTCGAGCAGGGTGCGGAGGAAGCCGAGTACTCCGAGTACCTCGAGCTCGACCTGTCCACCGTCAAGCCGTCCATCGCTGGCCCGAAGCGCCCGCAGGACCGCATCCTGCTGGAGGAGTCCAAGAACACCTTCCGCAAGCAGCTGCCGGACTACAACACCGCCGGCGAAGGCGCCGCAGAGCCGGTCCGCGCCGAGAAGGTCGAGGCTGTCGACTACAACGTGTCCTGGCCGGCAAACGGCGAGTCCGCTGCCGAGGGCGCTGAAGGCCGCGCTTCCAAGCCGGTCATCGTCGAGTCCCCGCAGGGCGGCGAGTACACCCTCGACCACGGCATGGTCGCCATCGCCGCAATCACCTCCTGCACCAACACCTCCAACCCGTCCGTCATGGTCGGCGCCGCTCTGCTGGCACGCAAGGCTGCGGAAAAGGGCCTGAAGGCGAAGCCGTGGGTCAAGACGATTATGGCCCCGGGCTCCCAGGTCGTCGACGGTTACTACAACCGCGCGGACCTGTGGAAGGACCTCGAGGCTGTCGGCTTCTACCTCTCCGGCTTCGGCTGCGCGTCCTGCATCGGTAACTCCGGCCCGCTGCCGAACGAGATCTCCGACGCCATCAACGAGTACGACCTGACCGCCACCGCTGTGCTGTCCGGTAACCGTAACTTCGAGGGCCGCATCTCTCCGGACGTGAAGATGAACTACCTCGCGTCCCCGCTGCTCGTCATCGCCTACGCGATCGCCGGCACCATGGACTTCGACTTCGAGTCCCAGCCGCTCGGCCAGGACGCCGACGGCAACGACGTCTTCCTGAAGGACGTCTGGCCGTCCGCCGACGAGATCGAGGGTGTCATCGCCGACACGATCTCCCGCGAAATGTACGAGAAGGACTACGCGGACGTCTTCAAGGGCGACCAGCAGTGGCAGGCTCTCGACGTTCCGGAGGGCAAGACCTTCTCCTGGAACGAGGACTCCACCTACATCCGCAAGGCTCCGTACTTCGACGGCATGCCGGATGAGCCGGAGGCAGTCGAGGACATCTCCGGTGCTCGCGTTCTGGCGAAGCTGGGCGACTCGGTCACCACCGACCACATCTCCCCTGCTTCCTCCATCAAGCCGGGCACCCCGGCGGCGAACTACCTGGACGACAACGGTGTCGCCCGCCACGACTACAACTCCTTCGGTTCCCGTCGCGGTAACCACGAGGTCATGGTCCGCGGTACCTTCGCCAACATCCGTCTCCGCAACCAGCTCGTCACCGATGCTGGCGGCTACACCCTGGACTTCACCCAAGAAGGCAACCCGCAGGCGTACATCTACGACGCTGCGCAGAACTACGCCGAGAAGAACATCCCGCTGGTCGTCCTGGCCGGCAAGGAGTACGGCACCGGTTCTTCCCGCGACTGGGCTGCAAAGGGCACCAACCTGCTCGGCGTCCGCGCCGTCATCACCGAGTCCTTCGAGCGCATCCACCGCTCGAACCTGATCGGTATGGGTGTTCTGCCGCTGCAGTTCCCGGAGGGTGAGTCCCACGAGTCCCTGGGCTTGGACGGCACCGAGACCTTCGACATCTCCGGCATCACCGCCTTCAACGAGGGCGACACCATTCCGGAGACCGTTCACGTCACGGCTACCAAGGAAGGCGGCGAGACCGTCGAGTTCGACGCCAAGGTCCGCGTGGACACCCCTGGTGAGGCTGAGTACTACCGCCACGGCGGCATTCTCCAGTACGTGCTGCGCCAGATGGTCAAGAACTAAGTTCTAGCCACTCAAGGCCGGATCCCGCGCGGGGTCCGGCCTTTTGCTTTGCGCATTTTCGCTTATCGACGACACCGCCGCTCGCCCCCAATTTCACTCCCACTAGACCAAGCGGTATAGAATTGCCGTCATGTCTCGTCTGCTCTTCCTTTCCCTGCGCGACGGCGCGATCGGCCCTGATGTGTCGATGGCCGAATACAACGATGTCCTAGGCGCGACGGGTCTCATGCCTGAGCAGCTTGAGCGCCGCATGATCCCGGACGTGGACACCCCGCTCGGCAGCCTCGAAGGCTTCAGCGGCATCATCGTCGGCGGCAGCTCACTGAATATCACCAACGCGGAGTGGTCCCCGTGGCAGCGCCATATCGACGAGATCCTCGGAGAGGTCGTCGCCGGGCCGCTTCCGGTCTTCTTCGTCTGTTTCGGTCTGAGCTGGCTCACGCACCACCTGGGCGGCTCCGTGGCGCACACGCATCCGGAGGCGGCGGGGCCGACCGTCGTCAAGCTTCTGCCCGCTGCTGCACAGGATCCGCTGACTGCCGGGTTGCCCGCGGAATTCACCGCGCTGACTGGGCACACAGAAAACGCCGAATCGCTTCCGGCTGAGCTCGAATTGCTCGCCAGCGGCCCGACGTGTCCGGTGCAGATTGTCCGCTACGGCGACCATGTGTGGGCCACCCAATTCCACGCGGAGATGGACCATGGGGCGATGAAAGCCCGCATGGATTTCTTCTACGACTACGGGTACTTCCCCGCCGAGGAATACGACACGATCGTCGCCTCACTTCCCGGCGTGGACACCACGTACTCGAACGAGCTGCTGCGCCGTTTCACCGCGCACTGCGGCCTGAACTAGACCTCGCTGGCGGGTGTGCCGCCGTCCTCGAAATCGAACGGGTTCGGATCGAGGCCACCGCGATCGACAGCCTCCACGATCACCTGGGCGACGAGCTCACGCGACGTCGTCGACTCCGCGTTGCGCAGCTCGGTGAGCACATTGAGCCCCCTCGCCGGTTCATCTGTCAGGCGCGTCGGGCCCAGGATCGTGTACGGCAGTTCCGAAGCAAGCAGACGCTTATCGACGGCCTTCTTCGACTCCACATACGCGTACCACGATCCACCGTCGTCCTCCGTGGTCGCCTCGGATGCACCCGCGTAGGAGACCATGATGAAGTGCGGCGCGAACTCGCCGAGTTCCTCGAGGGCGTCCACGGCCTTCAAGGCTGCGTCGCGGTCCACTGCGTAGGTGCGTTCCGCGCTGCCGCCGCCGGCACCTGCGGACCACACGACGGTGTCGAACGGAGTGATCAGGCGCGCCCAACCCTCTTCGTCCAAGGCGGTGAGGTCTTGGATGATCACGGCTGCGCCGGCGTCGATAAGCGCCTGCGCGTGGTCCGGATTGCGCACGAGGGCTACGACCTTGTGCCCCGACTCGGTAAGCAGCGGAACCGTGTGCTTGGACACGTTGCCGCCCGCGCCGAGGACGAGGACGAACTTGCTTGCTTCTTGCGTGTTTTCTTCAGTGCTCATATCGCCCACCGTAGCCCTGAATCCCGAACGCTGTCGTCGCCCAAGCGCGCCGTAGGATAGGACGCATGTACGCCATCATCACCACCACCGGGCCGGACCGCGTCGGCATTATCGCCGGCGTCTCGCAGGCCGTTGCCGATCATCAGCTCAACATCGTCGACGTCTCCCAGACCATCATGGACGACTTCTTCACCATGATTCTGCGTGCGGAGCTGCCGACCGACGACTTCGATCTCGCGGGCCTCCAGGACACGATGGCCGAGCTCGGTAAGACGCTCGGCGTGGATATCCGCGTCCAGTCCGAAGCGCTGTTCACCGCCATGAACGAGGTCTAAGCGGCGATGGCGAACCAACTCAATTTCAAAGCCGCCAGCATCGTCGACGTCATCTCGATGATCGAGGACTACCGCCTCGACATTCGCACCGTGACGATGGGCATCTCGCTCATCGGATGCACGCGCGCCACGATGGAAGCGACCGCGGAGGCCGTCTACGACCTTGTGACCACGCGCGCCGCCCGCCTCGTCGAAGTCTGCGAGGGAATCGAGCACGAACTCGGCATCCCGATCGTGAATAAGCGCGTCTCCGTCTCCCCGATCTCACTCGTCGCTGCTGGTGTGGACGGTAATCCCGCTGAGATTGCCCGCGCCCTCGACCGCGCGGCGACAGAGCTGGGCGTGAACTTCATCGGCGGCTACTCCGCACTGGTGGAAAAGGGTGCGACCGAGGCTGATTCACGCCTCATCCACTCCATTCCCGAAGCACTGTCTGAAACGAGCTTCGTCTGCGGTTCCGTCAACGTCGCGTCGTCGCGCGCCGGCATCAATATGGACGCGGTGAAGACGATGGGCAAGGTGATCAAGGATGCGGCAGCCCGCACGGCCGACGAGTCTTCCATCGCATGCGCCAAGCTCGTTGTCTTCGCCAACGCCGTCGGCGACAACCCGTTCATGGCAGGAGCATTCCACGGCATCGAGGAACCGGACACTGTGGTGTCGGTGGGTGTCTCGGGCCCGGGCGTGGTGGACCGCGCCATCACGCCCCTTGCTGGGAAGAGCCTCAACGAAGTCGCCGAAGAAATCAAGAAGGCCGCCTTCAAGATCACCCGCGCCGGTCAGCTCGTTGGCAACCTCGCTGCGGAACGGCTCGGCGTCCCCTTCGGCATCGTCGACCTCTCCCTCGCCCCCACCGCGGAGGTCGGCGATTCCGTCGCCCACATCCTCGAGCACATGGGGCTCGGCCAAGTGGGCACGCACGGCACGACTGCCGCGCTCGCATTGCTTAACGACGCCGTCAAAAAAGGCGGCATGATGGCCTGCTCCCGCGTCGGCGGCCTCTCCGGTTCCTTCATCCCTGTCTCCGAAGATCAGGGCATGATCGACGCGGTCCGTTCGGGCGCCATTTCACTGGACAAGCTCGAGGCGATGACATCGATCTGCTCCGTCGGCTTCGACATGATCGCCATTCCCGGCGACACTTCTGCCGCGTCCATCGCGGGCATGATAGCCGACGAAGCCGCCATCGGTGTCATGAACCACAAGACCACCGCCGCCCGCCTCATTCCTGTGCCGGGCACAAAGCCCGGCGATGAGGTGAACTTCGGTGGTCTTCTCGGATACGCCCCGGTCATTCCGGTTAGCGAGGTGTTCAACGCGCCATTCATCGAGCGCGGCGGATTCATTCCCGCGCCGGTTCACGGGTTCCGTAATTAGCGGTACACCTCGCGGCGGTGAGCGGCCCGCAGAACAACCACGACAAGGCGATCATCGTGAACGCGGTAAATGATGCGATAGTCGCCAACCCGAATGCGCCTCTCTCCGTCACCACCGCTCAATTTGATTGAGCCGACGGGCCGAGGTTCGTGAGATAGCTCCTCGATCGCGGTGACAATTCGTCGTGCAATCGATTTGTCGATCTTTTTCAGTGCTTTAAGCACGGCTCTCTCATAGAGAATTTCGTATTGAGGAGCCATAGCTTCCTAAAGTCCTAGCTCACGGAGCACTTCTGCGTGTGGCACCAAGTCGCCCTTAGCTTGCCGCGCGGCTGCCAGATCAAGCTGGTCTTCGAGTGCCTCCATCGCCCTATCGAAGAGCTCCGGAGAAACAAGCACCGCTCGGCGCTGAGCGCCCCGCGACATGATTAAGACCGGTTCCCGCTGAGCTTCAGCGATGAACCGGCTCTGATTCGCGCGAAATTCGGAAAGCGATGCTGTGGTCATGCCCCAGATGATACATCTTGTACAAGTCGTGGCATAGTAGATGAACGCTGCCGCGCGCCCTAAGGGCGTTTCAACTTCAGTTTTGGGGTGCAGCTACTACTTCTTCGCCTTCGCGTCGCCGCGCTTTTTGCCGACGATGAAGTAGCTCGCCCAGCCGAAGGTGTTCACTGCGCCGATGAAGGTGGTCCAGAACCACTTCGGGCCGCGCAGGTTCTTCGAGTCGGTGCGGGCGAGATCCCACAAAGCGATGCCCTTCGCGACAGTGTCGATCGCGCCGAAGATGCCGGCGATGGTCTTCTCTTCCTTGCTGAGGGACTTCCAGGCTTCAAGTACTGAATCAATCGGGTTCATGCCCCTCATCTTATTCCTATTTAGGCGAGCTCGACGATCTCCATGTACTCGTCGCTCCAGATGTCCTCGTCGCCTTCCGGCATGATGATCACGCGCTCCGGCTCAAGGGCGCGGACCGCTCCAGGGTCGTGGGTGACGAGGACGACGGCACCTGTGTAGGTCTTCAGGGCATCGAGGACCTGCTCGCGGGATTGGGGGTCGAGGTTGTTGGTGGGCTCGTCGAGAAGCAGCACGTTGGCTCGGGAGGAGACGAGCGTGGCCAGAGCGAGTCGTGTCTTCTCACCACCGGAGAGCGTTCCGGCGGGTTGTTCCAGCTTGTCGCCGGAGAACATGAACGCGCCGAGCAGGCCGCGCAAGTCCTGCTGGCCGGCGTCGGGGCACGCCTCGATCGTGTTTTCCCACACGGTCTTGTCGCCGTCAATCGTGTCGTGCTCCTGCGCGAAATAACCGATCTTGAGGCCGTGGCCGCTGACGAGGCCGCCCTCACCATCGGTGCGTTCGACACCAGCGAGGAGCTTGAGCAGGGTCGTCTTGCCCGCGCCGTTGGTGCCCAGCACGACCACGCGCGAGCCCTTGTCGATCGCGAGATCGACGCCGGCGAAGACCTCGAGCGAGCCGTACATCTTGGTCAGACCTTTGCCGAATAGCGGGGTCTTACCGCACGGCGCGGGCTCCGGGAAGCTAATCGACGCCACCTTGTCCGCCACCCGGACCTCATCGAGCTCGTTCATCATGCGGTCGGCCCGGGCGAGCATCTGCTTGGCAGCCGCTGCCTTGGTGGCTTTCGCGCCGAGCTTGGCGGCCTGTTTCTGCAACGCAGACGCCTTCTTCTCTGCGTTAGCTCGCTCGCGACGGCGGCGCGCCTCGTCTTCGGCGCGGGCATCCTTGTACTTGGAAAAGCCCATGTTGTACACGTCGGCTTCGCCGCGGACGGCGTCGAGGAACCAGACCTTATTGCACACCTGGTCCAGCAACTCGACATCGTGGGAGATCATGATGAGCCCGCCCTCGTGCTTGGACAAGAAATCACGCAGCCACGTGATGGAATCGGCATCGAGGTGGTTGGTGGGCTCGTCGAGAAGCAACGTCGTCGTGGACTTGCCCGCGCCGTCGTTGGCGGCGAAAAGAATTTGCGCGAGCTCAACGCGACGACGCTGGCCGCCGGAGAGCGTTTTGAGCTGCTGGTCGAGGATCCGGTCCGGCAAGCCCAGGTTGTCGCAAATCTGGGCTGCTTCGGCATCTGCCTCATAGCCACCGAGGGCTTGGTAGCGCTCCTCGAGACGGGAGTATTTCGAGATCGCGGCGTCGCGCTTGGCCCCGTCCTCGACCTCCATGATCTCCTGCTGGCGCTCCATAGAAGAACGGAGCTGGTCGAGCCCGCGGGCCGAGAGCACACGGTCGCGCGCAGTCTGCTCGATATTTCCCTCGCGGGAATCCTGCGGCAGGTAGCCGATCTCACCGGAGCGTGTCACTGACCCGCCGTACGGCTCGGTCTCCCCCGACAGGATGCGCATCGTGGTCGTTTTGCCGGCACCGTTGCGGCCGACGAGTCCGATGCGGTCGCCGGGCTGCACGCGTAGGTGCTGGCCGGGCGCGTTGAGCAGAGTACGCGCGCCGACGCGGACTTCAAGGTCGTTAGTGACAATCACAACGGGTCAGTGTACCGCTGCGAACGCTTCGGCTACTAAGCGGTCATTGCGCCAAACCGAAAGCTACGAGAAGCGCCGAGTTGATCTTACGGAGTGTCTGTGGAGTAACCGCCCCGCCGAAACGCGGTTCATCGTCCAGGTAGATCGTTTCAATATCGTCGCAGATGACAGAACCCACCAAGGGGTCGCCTGCACCGAGTTCCACAATGCTCGGCAACGGTGGTTTCGGTGTTGTTGTCACGCGCGCAACGAGCGCACTCCCCAAGGCTCGATTACGCGAATTATTCGACACCACAACCCATGGCTTGTCCCCGTACCCCAGATCGAGCCAGTAGATCTGCCCCCGCAAGAAAGCCATCGTTAATCCTGACCCCGTTTATCGGACCGGAGTTGCCGGCGGGCTCGGGATGCGTTCTTATACGCGGCGTCTTCCTCTAGAAGCTGCTGGGCATACGCTTCATACGCGGAATCTAGAGCCTTTTCCCTTACTGAGCGAGCTCCTAGTGCTACGAGCTCGGCAATCGCCTGGGACTCTGACAGGTTGGCAGGCATCTGTCCACGAGCATCCTCCAGGTACTTGCGCTCGGGACTGCTGGGCTCGCGCAAGCGCTGCACGATATCCAGATCCTCCGGTGTCAGCGCCACTGATTTTCGGGTCGCGGAAGCAGTCATGCCTTGAGCATAAAGAAGCGCTTCACCCGATGCAACAGATTTTGCAGCAGCTTGTGAAGCGCAAGCGCGAAAATTTTAGACCGCGAAGCCGAGGGCGCGCAGCTGCTCGCGGCCTTCCTCGGTGATCATGTGCGGGCCCCACGGCGGCATCCAGACCCAGTTCAGGGTGATCGCGTCGACAGCGCCGGAGCCGACTGCAGCCTGCTCGGCCTGCTCCTCGATGACGTCGGTCAGAGGGCAAGCCGGGGAGGTAAGCGTCATGTTGATCACGGCGCGCTTCTTGTCGGCTTCTTCTTCGATCCAGATGTCGTAGACGAGGCCGAGGTCGACGACGTTAATGCCGAGCTCCGGGTCAATCACGTCGTGGAGGTATTCAGCGACGTCAGCGGCGAGCTGGATCTGCTCTTCGGTCTGCTCGGGGCGCTCGCCCGGGCCGTCGAAACTCGAGCTGGAGGTGTCTGCTTCGTTCGGGGTGGTCATTTTCCGGTCACTCCTTGTTCTGTTTGTTTTCAAGCTCGGTAATCGCGTCGCTGGTGGCGGCCTGGAAGGCCTTCCAACCGAGCAGCGCGCATTTGACGCGGGCGGGGAATTTGGCCACGCCGGAGAAGGCGATTCCGTCGCCGATCAGGCCAGCGTCGCCCTCCTTCTCCCCCTTCGAGGTGATCATCTCTTCAAAAGCGTCGAGCTTCTTCATCGCCTCAGCAACCGGCAGGCCGATCACTTCCTCGGTGAGCACGCTTGTCGATGCCTGCGAGATCGAGCACCCCTCCGCCTCATACGAGATGTCCTCGACAGTGTTGCCGTCCTCGGACAAGTGCACCCGGAGGGTGAGCTCATCACCGCAGGACGGGTTGACGTGGTGCACCTCGGCCTCGTACGGGTCACGCAGGCCCGCGTTCTGCGGGTTCTTGTAGTGGTCGAGGATGACCTCTTGGTACATGGACTCTAGGTTCATACTCTTCTTTCTACCTTGGCTTTCTGCGGTCTTACAGTTCTGGTGTCTTACACGTGCAACGGGATTAGGCGCCGAAGAATTCCTGGGCGGCGCGGATGCCGTCGATAAGCGCGTCGATTTCTTCTGTGGTGTTGTACAGGTAGAAGCTCGCGCGGGCGGTGGACTGCGCGTCGAGGCCGCGGTGTGCGGGCCATGCGCAGTGGTGACCGACGCGGATGCACACGCCCTTGGAGTCCAGGACTTGGCCGAGGTCGTGCGGGTGAATGCCGTCGACGATGAACGAGATCGCGCCGCCACGGTTCTCCGCAGTCTCGGGGCCGATGATGCGCAGGCCGTCGATCTCCTGCATACGCTCGAGCGCGTAGGCGGTCAGCTTGTGCTCGTGCGCGGCGATCTTGTCCATGCCGATCTCGCCCAGGAACTCCACGGCCGCACCGAGTCCGACGACCTGGCTGGTCATCTGGGTGCCTGCCTCAAAGCGCTGCGGTGCGGGGGCAAAGGTGGAGCCTTCCATCTTCACCACTTCGATCATGGAACCACCGGTGAGGAAAGGCGGGAGCGCGCCGAGAAGCGTTCCCTTGCCGTACACGACGCCGACGCCGGACGGTCCGCACATCTTGTGGCCGGAGAACGCCGCGAAATCGACGTCCAGCGCGTGGAAGTCAACCGGCTGGTGCGGCACGGACTGGCATGCGTCGAGGACGGTGAGCGCGCCGACGGCTTTCGCGCGACGGACAATCTCCGGGACGTCCGCGATCGCACCAGTGACGTTGGACTGCTGCGTGAAGGCGACGACCTTGACTGTCTCGTCGAGCTCGAGCGAGTCGAGGTCGATGCGGCCGTCGTCGGTCATCGAGTACCACTTCAGCGTCGCACCGGTGCGGCGGGCGAGCTCCTGCCACGGAACGAGGTTCGCGTGGTGCTCCAGCTCCGTGATCACGATGGTGTCGCCTTCGCGGACCTGGAGGTCGCCGGCGCGGTCGTCGCCAAGCGTGTAGGCGACGAGGTTCAGCGCCTCGGTGGCGTTTTTAGTGAACGCGATCTCATGCCCCTCGGCTCCCACGAAGCGGGCGATCGACTCGCGCGCAGATTCGTAAGCGTCGGTCGCTTCTTCCGCGAGCTGGTACGCGCCACGGTGGACGGGCGCGAAGGTGTTCAGCACGAATTCTTCCTCCGCGCGCCACACGCGCTCCGGTCGTTGCGATGTCGCACCGGAGTCGAGGTACACCAAAGGCGTGTCCTCGCGCACGGTGCGGGAAAGGATCGGAAACTCCGCGCGGATCGCATCAAGGTTCAATGTTCCGTCGGTGTTCACGTACTGGGTCATGAGCTCGGTTCTGTCTCGTTGGTGGATTGTGGGAAAGAAAAACGGCCGGCGCATTGGTGAGGCCGGCCGTTTCGGAAGGTTTAGACGAATGCGTCGTAGCCCTCAGCCTCGAGCTTCTCAGCCAGCTCGAAGCCACCGGAGTGCTTGATCACGCCGTCAGCGAAGATGTGCACGTGATCCGGCTTCACGTAGTTCAGGATGCGCTGGTAGTGGGTGATCATGAGGATGCCGCCGTCGGTCTCGTCCTGGTAGCGGTTGATGCCCTCGGAGACGATGCGCAGCGCGTCGACGTCGAGGCCGGAGTCGGTCTCGTCCATGACAGCGAACTTCGGCTTCATCAGGGACAGCTGCATGACCTCGTGGCGCTTCTTCTCGCCGCCGGAGAAGCCCTCGTTGACAGCGCGCTCGCTGAACGACGGGTCGATCTTCAGGTCGTCGCGTGCCTGGTTCAGCTCCTGGACCCACTCACGCAGCTTCGGTGCCTCGCCGCGGACGGCGGTGACAGCGGAGCGCATGAAGTTGGACGAGGACACGCCCGGGACCTCGACCGGGTACTGCATGGCCAAAAAGAGGCCGGCACGTGCGCGCTCGTCGACTTCCATCTCAAGGATGTTCTCGCCGTCGAGCAGCACCTCACCCTCGGTCACCTCGTAAGACGGGTGACCGGACAAGGTGTAGGCCAGCGTGGACTTGCCGGAGCCGTTCGGGCCCATGATGGCGTGGGTCTCGCCGGAGTTGATGGTCAGGTTGACGCCCTTGAGGATCGGGGTGGGATCCTGGCCTTCCTCGAGCGGGAGGACCGAGGCGTGGAGGTTCTTGATTTCCAGGGTAGACATAGAACTCTTTTCTCTTTCGTTTTAAAAGGGTGTTGCCTTGGCCGTGGCCTTACAGGTTGACCTGCTCGAGCTCGCCGGAGACACGATTGATCAGCTCGTCGCGCACGGACTCGACCGGGATGCGGTTGAGCACCTCGTTGAAGAAGCCGCGGACGATGAGGCGGCGTGCCTCGCCGTCGGGAATGCCGCGGGACTTGAGGTAGAACAGCTGCTCCTCATCGAAGCGGCCGACGGTGGCGGCGTGGCCAGCACCCGGGATGTCGCCGGTCTCGATCTCGAGGTTCGGGATCGCGTCTGCGCGGGCACCATCGGTGAGCACGATATTGCGGTTGGCTTCGTAGGTCTCCGTGCCGGAGGCGTTGGAGCGGATCAGCACGTCGCCGACCCAGCATGTGCGCGCATCGGGAAGCTTGGAGTCCTTGTCGCCCTGGAGCGCACCCTTGTAGAGCACGTTGGAGCGGCAGTACGGGTGGTTGTGGTCCACCAGCAGGCGGTTCTCGATGTACTGGCCGTCGTCGGCGTAGTACACACCGGTCAGCTCGACATCGCCGCCGGAACCGGCGTACTTGACGCGCGGGGTGTTGCGGACGACTTCGCCGCCGAAGGTGGCGACGGTGTGGCGCAGCACAGCGTCGCGGCCCACCACGATGCTCTGGGCACCGACGTGGACGGCGTCATTCTCCCACTCCTCGTCGACGATGACGTTGACGTGAGCGTTGTCGCCGATCACGAAATTGACGTTGTCAGCGTGGGTGCCGGAGCCTTCGTACTGGACGATGACGGTGGCGCGGGCGTTCTCCCCTGCCTCGACGTGGACGCCGGCGAAGGTGGTGTTGTCCAGCCCTGCACCGGTGGTGGTGATGACCACGGGCTCGGCCAGATCGGCATTCGCCGGGATCGACACCACGGTCACGTGCGGCATGGAGGACCATGCCTGCGCGGCGATGCGGTCGGTGGGGGCTGTGACGGCTTTCAGGCGTTCGTCGTCACGCGAAACCTCTTCAACCGTGACCTCGGAAGACGACTGGACTTCCACTTTCGCCTCCGTTTGCGGAGCGAATTTGCCGTTGTGCAGGCCGCGCAGGCGGCGCAGGGACACGAAGCGCCAGACCTCGTCGCGGCCCTGCGGGACCTCGAAGTCGTTGACATCGTAGGAAGCGAACAGGTCGCCCTTATTGTCGTGGAAGGTCGCGTTACCCACGCGCTCCTTCTTAGCTACGGTCTCGGTCAATTAACCCACCGATCCTTCCATCTGCAGTTCAATGAGGCGGTTGAGCTCGAGCGCGTACTCCATCGGGAGCTCCTTCGCGATCGGCTCGATGAAGCCGCGGACGATCATCGCCATCGCGTCTTCTTCGGAGATGCCGCGGGACATGAGGTAGAACAGCTGCTCCTCGCTCACCTTCGACACCTTCGCCTCGTGGCCCAGGGTCACGTGGTCGTTGCGGATGTCGTTGTACGGGTAGGTGTCCGTGCGGGAAATATTGTCCACCAGGAGTGCGTCACACTCGATATTGGAGGTGGAGTTCTTCGCGTTGGCGTTGATCTGCACCAGGCCGCGGTAAGCGGCGCGGCCGCCGTTGCGGGAGACCGACTTGGACACGATGTTGGAGGAGGTGTTCGGCGCCATGTGGACGACCTTCGCACCGGTGTCCTGGGTCTGGCCTTCGCCACAGAACTGGGCGGAGAGAACCTCGCCGCGGGCGTTCGGGCCTGTCATCCAGACAGCCGGGTACTTCATGTTCACCTTGGAGCCGATATTGCCGTCGACCCACTCCATCGTGGCGCCTTCCTCGGCGCGGGCACGCTGGGTGACCAGGTTGTACACGTTGTTGGACCAGTTCTGGATCGTGGTGTAGCGGCAGCGCGCGTTCTTCTTCACGATGATCTCCACGACTGCTGCGTGCAGCGAATCGGACTGGTAGATCGGCGCGGTGCAGCCCTCGACGTAGTGGACGTAAGCGTCCTCGTCGACGACGATGAGGGTGCGCTCGAACTGGCCCATGTTCTCGGTGTTGATGCGGAAGTAGGCCTGCAGCGGGATCTCCACGTGGACGCCCTTGGGGACGTAGATGAAGGAACCGCCGGACCACACGGCCGCGTTCAGAGCGGAGAACTTGTTGTCGCCAGCCGGAACGACGGAACCGAAGTACTCCTTGAACAGCTCCGGGTACTCGCGCAGACCGGTGTCGGTGTCGACGAAGATGACGCCCTGCTCCTCAAGGTCCTCGCGGATCTTGTGGTAGACGACCTCGGACTCGTACTGGGCGGCGACACCAGCGACGAGGCGCTGCTTCTCAGCTTCCGGGATGCCCAGCTTGTCGTAGGTGTTCTTGATGTCTTCCGGCAGGTCTTCCCAGCTCGTCGCCTGCTTCTCAGTGGAGCGGACGAAGTACTTGATCTGGTCGAAGTCGATGCCGGAAAGGTCCGGACCCCAGTTCGGCAGGGGCTTCTTGTCGTAGATGTCCAGTGCCTTCAGGCGCTGCTCGAGCATCCACTCCGGCTCATTCTTGGCCGCAGAGATCTCGCGCACGACATCTTCGTCGAGACCACGGCGAGCAGCGGAACCTGCTTCGTCGGAGTCGTGCCAGCCGTAGTTGTACGGCCCCATGGACTCGATGATCTCGTCGTCATTCATCGGCTTTTCCAGGCCGGGTGCGGGAGTCGTACTAGTCATCGTCTCCGCTCCTTTCGCATTGTTTGTCCTCCAGCTTGGTGCTCCTTGCGAGACTGATGTGCGCGGTGCACACCCCGTCACCGTTTGCGATCAGGGCCAACGGTGCGACGGTGGAACCTACCAGTTCCGCAATTAACTCGTGCTCAGCCTCACAGATTTCCGGGTATTCGGCCGCGACGGCGTGTACCGGGCAGTGGTGCTGACACAGTTGCAGACCCGAGCCTACGTGGTTCGTTTCAGCGGCGTAGCCGTGGGCTGCGAATGCGTCCGCGACCTCGGTTGCGGCGTGCGCCACACCTTCCGCATCGTGGGCTTTTCGCTTATCGACGCTGCCCGCCACCCCCAACATCCGTTCCGCCCGCTTACGCGCGACCTTCTTCACGGCTTCGCGACCGCCGAGTTCCTCCACTTCAGCGAAGGCGGCGAGTGCGAGCTCGTCATAGCCGTTGCCGAAGCGGTCTCGACCGCTGTCCGTGAGACGGTAATGCTGGGCGGGGCGGCCGCGCGTTGGTTTGCCCGCCGGCGATTGCGCCGGGGCTTCACACGCTTCCACCAGCTCGGAATCGAGCAACTTGTCTATGTGCCGGCGTACTCCGGCAGGCGAGAGACCCACTTGCTCCGCGAGGTGCGCAGCCGTGGAAGGACCGGACCGCAGCATGCAGTTCATGATGCGCATGCGGGTCTGACCTTCAGTCGACCGTTGCGCGCGTGTTCCTGCACCCGTCATGGTTTCGCGGTCCGCTCCTTTCTTCCTCTCGACCTTTAGACAACACTAGTGTGCTCTAAATTCCGGCCTACTTCAAGGTGTGTTGTGTGACCAGTATTGCACGGTCATGCGCTCTGTGACGGGCGCTGCACTGGCAGTGTAGTCTGGGCCGTTTAGTACACTGCGTGTGTGAATTCGGTGCCCCGCTCCAACGAAGCGACGAAAGCAAGCCCGGGTGGTCCCACCCGCCGAGCTTTCGGGCGCCGCAAGCATTCGCCCGTCTGGTTCATCACGCGTGAGCTACCGCGCTTCGGTCGCCCTGGTTCACGCTCCGCAGAACTTCACGACGGGCACCCTGACACCCCCTCCCCCTCACCCACCCCCTCCATCTGGGAGCGCAACCGCTTCGAGTTGCTCCGTGTGATCGGGCTGGTGGGCACCATCCTCATCGGTCTCGGCGGACTCGGCGGCGGCGCTTTGCCGGTGGTGGATGGGTCAGCCACCTCTTTCACTTCGCTCCCATTGGGGGCGTTGATGGGGAGGATGATGTTGGCGTCGTCAAGCGTGGTGCTTGTGGGCGTTGCCTTTCTCGTTCTCGCGTGGCTGCTGATGGGCCCGTTTGTCGGCGCGGGCGGCGGCGCACCGCGCGTGAGGGTCGCTGCCCTCCTCCGCACATTCGGCGCGTGGGTGCTGCCGCTGATCTTCACGGCGCCTTTGTTCACGCAGGATATTTACTCGTACCTGGCGCAGGGCGCGATCGTCGCGGACGGCATGGACCCGTATTCCGCGGGACCCGTGGAACTACTGGGGCAGGAACACCCTCTCGCGCGCAGCGTGCCGTTCATCTGGGCTGAATCGCCGTCGCCGTACGGCCCGGTGGCACTCGGCATTTCGTCGGTGATCGCGCAGATCACTGGGTCGTCGATCTTCTGGGGCGTCATCTGTCACCGCCTGTTGTCGCTGCTCGGCGTGGCTGCGGCCGCGTGGGCGATCGTCGCTCTCGCGCGGCGTTGCGACGTCAATCCTGCCGCCGCGGTGTGGCTCGGCGTGCTGAACCCGCTGGTGATCCTGCACCTGATCGGTGGCATCCACAACGAGGCGATCATGATGGGAATCCTCCTGGTCGGTCTCGAACTCGGACTCCGCGGTGTCGACAAGATCGGCAGCCCGGGCTGGTCCGGATGGGCGTTGTTGATCGGCTCCGGCGTGCTGATTAGCTGCGCCGGCATGGTGAAAGTGACCGGCTTTTTGGCGCTCGGTTTCGTCGGCATGGCGCTCGCCCGGCGCTGGGGCGGCGCGCGTGGCATTGCCGGGGCGGTGCTTGTCCAGTCCGCAATCATGGTTGCTTCTATCGCTCTCGCGACCGTGGTCACCCGCATCGGCCTCGGCTGGGTCACCGGGCAAGGCGGCGCCGCCACGATCCGCAGCTGGCTGTCCATGACCACTGATATCGGCGTGATCTCCGCGTTCATCGGCCAACTGCTCGGGCTCGGCGACCACTCTGAAGCCACCCTCGTCATCACCCGCACCGCCGGCCTTCTCATCGCCGTCGGATTCATCGTCCGCATGCTGTGGGCCACCTACAGGGGCACGGTTCACCCCGTTGGGGGGCTCGGCGTGGCCACTCTCGTTTTGGTGCTCCTCTTCCCCGTCGTGCATCCGTGGTACCCGCTGTGGGGCATCATGCCGCTCGCCGGCTGGGCCAACCGCACCTTCTTCCGCGCAGGTACCGCCGCCTACTCCGCGCTTTTCAGCTTCGTCGTGCTTCCCCGTGGCCTCGCGTTGCCGCCCGATGCCGTGGCGACGATCTACGTCAACGCCCTGATCGCCGCCGCCGTCATTGGCGCCGGCGCGTGGGCGTGGTTAAGGGTCCGTGGACAAAAAGTTCTACACTAAGCTCGATGAAACCTGCACGAGCTTCTAGCGGAACCGGCTCCGCGCCGACCCGCCATACCGCGGGCGAGGCGCGCGATGCTGCGCTCGAGGCCCGCAACGTGGTCAAGACCTTCGGGTCCGTCACAGCCGTCGACAACATCAGCTTCACCGCCCGCCGCGGCGAAGTGCTGGCTTTGCTCGGCCCGAACGGCGCCGGCAAGACCACCACGATTGAAATGTGCGAGGGCTTCACGTCCCCCACCAGCGGCTCGATTTCAGTGCTGGGCCTCGATCCGCAGCGCGACGGCGAGAAAGTACGCGAACGCATCGGCATCATGCTCCAGGGCGGCGGGTCATATTCAGGCATCCGCGTGAAGGAAATGCTCGAGCTCACCGCGTCGTACAACGCGGATCCGCTCGATCCGGGTTGGCTCATGGACACGCTCGGCTTGAACGAGGTCGCAACGACGACCTACCGGCGGCTTTCCGGCGGCCAACAGCAGCGCTTATCGCTCGCGTTGGCGCTCATCGGCCGCCCGGAGCTTGTCTTTCTCGACGAGCCCACCGCCGGCATGGATGCGCAATCGCGCCGTGCTGTGTGGGAACTGATCGGTTCGCTGCGCCGCGACGGAGTCACGGTCATCTTGACCACGCACCTGATGGACGAAGCGGAACGACTAGCGGACTATGTGGTCATCATCGACCGCGGCCGACTCGTCGCCACCGGCACTCCGCAGGAACTCATCGACGCCGGCGACCACCCCGCCCTGCGCATCCGCACCGACGGTCCTCTCGACCTTAAGGCGATCTCCACAGAAGCATCGCTTATCGACGACTCCCCCCACACCTACCGCCTCCACTCCGCCGGCGACCCGCAGATCATCTCTGCTGTCGCCTCCGAAGCTGCCCGGCAAAATGTACTGATCAAGGAACTCGGCGTGCACCACCGCACCCTCGAAGACGTCTTCCTTGATCTGACCGGACGTGAACTACGAGCGTGATTCCATGACTGACACTTCTGAAACTCTCGCCCCCGGACGGTTCGCCCCCGGGACCTTCACTCCCGCCCCGCAGCGCGCGAGTGCCGCCCGCATGATTGCTGCGCAGGGCCGCATCGAAGCAATCCTGCTGCTGCGCCACGGCGAACAGATCCTCGTGAACCTTCTCATCCCGGCGGCCATTCTCATCGGCGCGACCGTCGTTCCGGTGCTCGGCGACCAGACGAGCTTAGACCAGATCGTCACCATGGTCTTCTCCATCGCCGCCGCGTCGGCCGGGTTCACGGGGCAGGCGATCTCGCTGGCATTCGATCGTCGCTACGGCGCTTTGAAGCGCACCGGTGCCTCTGGCGTCCCGGCCTGGACGATCATCGCGGGCAAGGTGCTCGGCGTGCTCGCCACCGTCCTCGTGCAGATCGTCGTCCTCGGCGGCATCGCTCTTGCGCTTGGCTGGCGCATCTCCCCCGGCGGCGCTGTGCTCGGTTTCTTTACCTTGCTCGCCGGTGTCACCGCCTTCACTGCGCTGGGCTTGCTCCTCGGCGGCACCCAATCGTCCGAAGTCGTGCTCGCCAGCGCGAACTTTATCTGGCTGGTCTTGCTGGCTGTGCTCGGCTGGGTCGTCTACGCCGAAAAACTCGGCACACCCGGAATATGGGACCTCGTCCCCTCCGTCGCGCTTGCCGACGCCATGGACGGCGCCCTATCCGCCACCATCCACCCCTGGGCCTGGCTAGCCCTGATCGGGTGGGCCATCGTCGCCGTCGCGGGAACCATTCGCTGGTTCAGATTCGACGGATAATCAGACACCATTAACCCAACAACGTGAAAGGCACACTCCGACCGTGAGTACCACCGCCACGACCTCCAGCATCTGGGAGCGTCTCAAAAGCGTCCCCACGGTGAAGACGCAGCGCATCTTCGCCCTCATCGTGCTCCTCGCACAAGCCGGCATCACCTTCACCGGCTCACTCGTGCGTGTCACCGGTTCCGGCCTCGGCTGCGACACCTGGCCGTTGTGCCACGAGGGCTCCCTCTTCCCAGTCCCGGGAGCGAACCCGTGGGTGCACCAGCTCATTGAGTTCGGCAACAGAACCCTGACCTTCGTCGTGGCAGCCGCAACGATCGTGCTGTTCATCGGCATACTGCGGGCCAACCGCCGCGGAGAAATCATTGCTTTGTCCGTCGTCTCCGGCGTCGGCGTTCTGGTGCAGGCTGTCATCGGCGGCATTTCCGTGCACCTCGACCTGCTCTGGTGGTCCGTGGCTATCCACTTCCTGCCGTCGATGATCCTCGTCTTCGTCGCCGCCGTGCTGTACATGCGCATCGCCGAACCCGACGACATCGCACCCGAGCGCCGCTATTCCTCGGCCGCACGCTGGTTGGTTGTCGCCGCGGCCGTCGCCCTGTGCGTCGTGCTTATCACCGGCACGATGGTCACCGGCTCCGGCCCTCACTCGGGCGATGCCGCCGCAGGCATGGAAGGCCGCCTCGAGCTGCCCACCCGCACGCTCGCCTACGTTCACGCCGCCGCCATGTACGTCTACCTCGCGTTCACCCTCATCACGGTGTACATCCTGCGGCGCGACAACGCTCCGAAAGACGCTTTCAAGTCGTCCCTCGTTCTCATCGCGATGATCGCCGTGCAGTGGGCCATCGGCGTCGGCCAGTTCTACCTCGGCGTGCCGCGCTGGACCGTTCCGCTTCATATCCTCATGTCCGGCGTCGTCGTCGCCTTCACCGCGTTCCTCTTCGCCCACGGCAACCGACGCATGCCGCTGCTGGAGCCGCAGCAGTACAACACCAGCTCGTCATAGAAAAGGCCTACGCAGCTCACCTGACCACGCGTAACCTGGATACGTATGAAAGCTATCCAGATCACCGAACACGGCGGACCTGACGTCCTCAAACTTGCCGACGTCCCCGCCCCCTCCCCCAACCCCGACCAAGTTCTGGTCAAGGTCGCCTACGCGGGTGTCAACTACATCGACACCTATTACCGCGAAGGCATCTATCACTCCGAGCTGCCGTTCACACCGGGGCTGGAGGGCTGCGGCGAGGTCATCGAGGACCCCTCTGGCACCATCGCGCCCGGCACCGTCGTGGCGTGGGATTCCGCCCCCGGCTCCTACGCTGAGTATGTCTGCGTGGACCGCGGCCGCCTCGTTGCCGTGCCCGACACCATTGACCCGCACGTCGCCGCGACGATGCTCCTCCAAGGCATCACCGCCCACTACCTGCTCTACGGTGTGCGCGACACCCAGCAGGGCGATTCGTTGCTCATCACCGCGGGCGCGGGCGGCGTGGGCCTCCTGTTGACGCAGCTCGCCGCCGCGCAGGGCGCCACGGTCTATTCCGTCGTCTCCACCGACGAGAAAGAAAAGCTCGCCTACGATGCCGGCGCCACCGAAGTCTTCCGCTACAGCGACGATCTCGCTGAGATGGTGCGACGCCGCAACGGTGGCCGCGGCGTCGACGTGGTGTACGACGGCGTCGGCAAAGACACCTTCACCGAATCCCTCGAAGCCGTCCGCCCCCGCGGTCTCGTATGCCTCTTCGGCGCAGCATCGGGCCCGGTGGACCCGATTGACCCACAGGTGCTCAACACGCACGGGTCGATCTTCCTGACGCGGCCGTCGATCGGCGCATACACCGCCACCGACGACGAATTCCGCATGCGTGCCCAAGCCGTCGTGCGCGCCGTCGACGATGGTGCGCTCACCCTCCGCGTTCAGGAGCCTTACGCTCTCGCGGATGCCGCGCAGGCCCACAAGGATCTGCAGGGGCGCAGGACGACGGGTTCAATCGTCCTGAAGGTCGCTGACTAACCTGCTTAAGCGATCGAGCCGAGTCCGCCGCCGACCAGCTCGCCCAGCGTCTGCAGCCCGAAGACCGCGTCAACGGACAAGCCGAGGAACAACGCCGCAAGGTAGTTATTCGACAGAATGAACAGCTTCAGCGGCTTGACGTCGCCGCCGGCCTTCACTCCGTTGTGCAAGCGCGTCGCCATGACCAAGAACACACCACCCGACAGCAGCGCAATAGCGAAGTACACCCAGGACGCAGCCGGCACGAGCAGCAGCGACGTGATCACGGTGAGCCACGAGTAGATGACGATCTGGCGGGTCGTCTCCACCGGGGTCGCCACGACGGGCAGCATGGGGACTTCGGCGCGCTCGTAGTCGTCCCTGTATTTCATGGCCAGCGCCCAGGTGTGCGGCGGAGTCCAGAAGAAGATGATCATGAACAGCACGATCGCCTGCCACCAATGGTCGGGGCTTCCGTCGGTGACGTGGTCACGGATGACAGCCCAGCCGACGAGCACCGGCATACACCCGGCGGCACCGCCCCAGATGACGTTCTGCCAGGTGCGGCGCTTGAGCCACTTGGTGTAGACGTAAATATAGAACCAGTTCGTCAACTGGATGAAGAACGCGGCGAGCCACGAGCCGCACACCAGCCCGAGCCACGCGACCGACGCCACGAGCAGCACGACCGCGAAGATGCGGGCGCGTTCTTTAGTCACCGTGTGGCGCACGAGCGGGCGGGCGCGGGTGCGGCCCATTTTCTGGTCGATGTCGTAGTCGACGACCATGTTGAACGTATTCGCGGCAGCGGCACCCATCCAGCCGCCGAACAGCGTGGCCAGGATGAGCCAGACGTGCACTTTGCCGCGGTCGGCCTGCAGCATCGCGGGGATAGCGGCGACCAGCAAAAGCTCGATGACTCGCGGCTTAGTCAGCGCGAAGTACGCTTTGATGGTCTCCAACACAACTCCTCATTCGACGCGGTTTTTGGGCTGGGGACTAGTCGTAACAAGGCGCGCACAAGTTCCCGCGCTTATCGACGTCCCCCGCTTTCCTACGCCCTTGGCATCCTAGTCCCCGCCCGCACCGGCATGAAATTACCGCGCCTTCACCCACATATGTTGTTAAATAGCTACTTATGATACCCCGTATCGCAACGACCCTCGCCGCTGTGCTTTGCTCCGGATCTCTGCTCGCGGGCTGCACCATCGGCGACGGCGTTGATGCCCCCAATGCGAGCTCCGCGACCGGGGCTTCCCCGGCGCAGTCTTCCGGCGCTACCGACGCACCCGACCCGTCATCGGAAGACAAAGCCGAACCGGAGCTGGAAGAAGCATCGGTGACGTTCCGCTCCGTCGGCGACATCCTCATTCACAACGAGGTCTATTTCGACGCGGCGGCGAAAACTGAAGGCAGCGGCCAGGACTACGATTTCGCGCCGATGTTTGAAACGGTGAAAAAGTACATGGAGAACGCGGACATCACCACCGCGAATATGGAGGTCCCTGTCGCCGGCCCCGAATTCGATCTGTCGGGCTACCCGGCTTTCAACTCCCCGCCGGAAATCGTGGACGCGCTCAAAGGGGCGGGCGTGGACATCGTCAACAACGCGACCAATCACTCGATGGATCGGGGAACGGAGGGAGTCAAGGCGTCGACAAGCAATCTGCGCGAACGCGAAATGCTGTACATGGGCAGCTTCGACTCCCCGCAGGACCGTGCGACGCCGCGCGTGATCGAGCGCAACGGGCTGAAAGTCGGCTTCCTCGGCTACACGTACGGCACGAACGGAATCCCCGTGCCTGCCGGGGAGGAACACGCGGTCAACCTCATCGATCCGGAACTGATGAAGCGCGATATCGAACAGCTGCGTGACGACGTCGACATCCTCATCGTCAACCTCCACGCCGGCGAAGAATACGAATCGCTGCCCGTCCAATCGCAGATCGACGCGGCTGATACTGCCCGCAACGCTGGCGCCGATTTCGTCCTCGCTGGCCACCCCCACGTGCTTGAGCCGTTCCAGCGCTACCCGGAGAACGAGCCGGGGCTGGGTGTCTGGTTCTCGCACGGCAATTTCCTCCACGGGCAATACGACGAGCAGACCAAGTACGGCGGCATCGGCGAATACACCATCACCCGCCGCACCGACGGCACGCTCACGCTGGACAAGATCCGCTTCATGCCCACGTACACCGTCGGCAAGCCGCAAACCACCGAGTACAAGGTCATTCCGCTTGCCGATGCCGCCTCCCTCGGCTGGGGCGCCCCCGTCAGCGCCCGCGTGGACATCACCGCGCTGATGAACACGTACACCGACGTCGAGGTCGTCGACTACCTCGACTGACCCACCGCGGTCCCCGCCCGCTGAATACCACTAATGTGTAAAGAGTTAGTTAGCTCCAACACACTGGTAAGCGAGGACACACTGTGACTTTCGAGAACAACCCCGCCGCGTCGCTCCCCGTCGAACTGCAGGCCATGACCCAGGCCCGCTACCCGGAGGACTGGACTGCAGAAGACACCCGCGCAGTGGACACCGTGCGCGTGCTCGCCGCAGATGCAGTGGAGAACTGCGGTTCCGGCCACCCGGGCACCGCGATGTCGCTTGCCCCGCTGGCGTACACGCTCTACCAGCGTGTCATGCGCCACGACCCGGCTGATCCGCACTGGATCGGCCGCGACCGCTTCGTGCTGTCCAACGGCCACTCGTCGCTGACGCAATACATTCAGCTCTACCTCGGCGGCTTCGGCCTCGAGATCGAGGACTTGAAGGCTCTGCGCACCTGGGGTTCCAAGACTCCGGGCCACCCGGAGTACAACCACACCGCGGGCGTGGAGATCACCACGGGTCCGCTCGGCCAGGGTCTCGCGTCAGCAGTCGGCATGGCGATGGCCTCGCGCCGCGAGCGTGGCCTTTTCGACCCGGAGGCTGCCGCCGGCAAGTCCCCGTTCGACCACTTCATTTACGTCATTGCCGGCGACGGCGACCTTCAGGAAGGCGTGACCAGCGAGGCCAGCTCCCTGGCAGGCACTCAGCAGCTGGGCAACCTCATCGCCTTCTGGGACGACAACCGCATCTCCATTGAGGACGACACCCAGATCGCCTTCAACGAAGACGTTCTCGCCCGCTACGAGGCGTACGGCTGGCAGACGCTCACCGTCGAATCCGGCGAAGACGTCACCGCGATCCTCGATGCCGTGGAGAAGGCGAAGGCCGAGACGGCGAAGCCGACGATGATCCGCGTCAAGACGGTCATCGGCTACCCCGCCCCGAACATGATGAACACCGGAGCTGTCCACGGCGCAGCTCTCGGCGCCGACGAGGTCGCAGCCGTCAAGGAAGTCCTCGGTTTCGACGCGGATGCGTCCTTCCCCGTCGAGGACAACGTCATTGCGCACACCCGCCAGCTCACCGAGCGCGGAGCCGAGGCCCACAAGCAATGGCAAGAGCTTTTCGACGCCTGGGCTACCGCCAACCCCGACAACAAGGCCCTCCTGGACCGCCTTACCGCCCGCGAACTGCCGGAAGGCTGGGCTGACGAGCTGCCGACGTGGGAGCCGGACGAGAAGGGCATTGCCACGCGCAAGGCTTCCGAGGCTTCCATCCAAGCTCTGGCAAAGACCCTGCCTGAGCTGTGGGGCGGTTCCGCCGACCTGGCCGGCTCGAATAACACCCTGATCAAGGACGAGCCGTCGTTCGGCCCCGAGTCGATCTCCACCGAGAAGTTCACCGCGCACCCCTACGGCCGCAACCTGCATTTCGGTATCCGCGAGCACGGCATGGGCGCGATCATGAACGGCATCGCGCTGCACGGCAACACCCGCGTCTACGGCGGTACCTTCCTGATCTTCTCCGAGTACCTCTACCCCTCCATCCGCGTCGCGGCTCTCTCGGGTATCGACGGCTACTACGTCTTCACCCACGACTCCATCGGCCTCGGCGAAGACGGCCCGACCCACCAGCCGGTAGAGACCCTGACTGCTCTGCGCGCTATCCCGGACCTCGCGGTGATCCGTCCGGCTGATGCCAACGAGACCGCCGCCGCCTGGAAGGCAGCCCTCGAGGCCGACCCGCAGCCGAAGGCTCTCGCTCTGTCCCGCCAGAACCTCCCCGTTCTCGAGGGCACCAAGGAGAAGGCCATCGACGGTGTCGCACGTGGCGCCTACATCCTCGTCGAAGCATCCACCGGCACGCCTGATGTCATCCTCATGGGCTCCGGCTCCGAGGTCCAGCTCGCTGTCGCAGCAGCGAAGGAACTCGAGGCAGACGGCATTGCCACCCGCGTCGTGTCCATGCCGTCGATGGACTGGTTCCTCCAGCAGGACCGCTCCTACATCGACGAGATCATCCCGCGCGACGTCCTCGCCCGCGTCTCCGTCGAAGCGGGCGTGGCCATGCCGTGGTTCCGCTTCACCGGCGACCAGGGCCGCAACGTCTCCCTCGAGCACTTCGGCGCATCCGCACCGGGTGCAGAACTCTTCGAGCGCTTCGGTTTCACCACCGACGCCGTCGTCGCCGCCGCCCGCGAATCCCTCGACTCCGTGCGCACCGGCACCGCCGACTCGGCAGCTGACCCGCAGCGCGGACCCGTGCGAGGGGACGGGGTGTAAGGGAAAACAGGGAAACGTCGATAAGCGAAAAGCGAAAAGGAGCTACCCATGACCGCAATTGACCGCCTTGCCGAAGCCGGCACCTCCACCTGGCTCGACGACCTGTCGCGCGAGCGCATCGTGAGCGGCAACCTCGCCGAAATCAAAGCTGCCAAATCCCTGGCCGGCGTGACGACGAACCCGGCGATCTTCGCCAAGGCCATGTCCTCGGGCACCGCCTACGACGCGCAGATCGCCGAGCTCAAAGACGGCAAAGTCGGCGTCGACGAAGCCGTCTACGCCATGAGCGTCAAAGACGTCCAGGACGCCTGCGATCTGTTCCGCGACGTCTTCGACGCAACCGGCGGGCAGGACGGCCGCGTGTCCATCGAGGTCGACCCGCGCCACGCCGACGACGAAGCAGCCACCGTCGCCCACGCGAAGGAACTGTGGGAGCTCGTCGACCGACCGAACGTGATGATCAAGATCCCCGCCACCGACGCCTCCCTGCCCGCGATCACGCAGGCGCTCGCCGAGGGCATCTCCGTCAACGTCACGCTCATCTTCTCCGTCGAGCGCTACAAGCAGGTCATCGACGCCTACATTGCGGGCATTGAGCAGGCCGCCGCCAACGGGCACGACGTCTCCGGGATTCACTCCGTCGCTTCCTTCTTCGTCTCCCGCATGGACACCGAGGTGGACAACCGCCTCGACGCGATCGGCACCGACGAAGCACGCGCGCTCAAAGGCAAGGTCGGCATCGCGAACGCGCGCCTGGCGTACCAGCTGTTCCTCGATACGCTCAGCGACTTGCCGGACGGCGCCAACAAGCAGCGTCCGCTGTGGGCGTCCACCGGTGTGAAGAACCCCGACTACCCCGCCGACATGTACGTCGTCGAGCTCGCGGGCCCCGACACCGTCAACACCATGCCCGAGCCGACCATCGACGCCACGCTCAACGGCGACAATGTCCGCGGCGACACGCTCAACGGCACCGCCGACGAGGCACGCGCCGTCTTCGAGCAGCTCGCCGCCGTAGGCATTGAGCTTGACGACGTCGTCTCCGTCCTCGAACGCGAAGGCGTCGACAAGTTCGTCGATGCGTGGCAGGAACTGCTCGACTCCATGCTCGAGAATTTGAAATAGCCAATTCCTTCGTCGCGGCCGCCCATTTAAGGTTTAATCTTCTTAATTGGAATCGTGGCCGCGACGCATCACGTGCGGCACACCTCACCCCAGCCCACCAGACGAAAGGCCAACGCCTGTGTCGAACCCGGCACCCGAAGAATGGAAGAACCCCCTCCGCTCGCATGCTGACCGGCGCCTCCCGCGGATTGCCGGCCCCTCCGGCATGGTCATCTTCGGTGTGACCGGCGACTTGGCCAAGCGGAAACTGCTGCCCGCCATCTACGACCTCGCCTACCGCGGGCTCCTGCCCGCCGGCTTCACCCTCGTCGGCTTCGGCCGCCGCCCCTGGTCGAAGGAAGAATTTGAAAACTACGTCCGCGAACAAGTCGAAGTAGGCGCCCGCACCGACTTCGACGAGCACGTCTGGGACCGCCTCGCCGAAGGCATGCACTTCGTCCAAGGCGCCTTTGACGACGACACTGCTTTCGACAACATGGCCGAGCTCCTCGACCACATGGACGCGACTCGCGGCACCGCCGGCAACTGGGCCTTCTACTTGTCCGTGCCGCCAGAGTACTTCTCCAATGTGATCGACCAGCTCGACCGCACCGGCATGGCGAAAGCACGCGACGGACAGTGGCGCCGCGTGATCATTGAGAAGCCCTTCGGCCACAACCTCGCCACCGCGCGCGAACTGAACGAGACCATCAACTCCGTGTTCCCCGAGCGCGCCGTCTTCCGCATCGACCACTACCTCGGCAAGGAGACCGTCCAAAACATCCTGGCCATGCGTTTTGCCAACCAGATGTTCGAGCCGCTCTGGAACGCCCAATTCGTCGACCACGTCCAGATCACCATGGCCGAGGACATCGGACTCGGTGGCCGCGCCGGCTACTACGACGGCATCGGCGCCGCCCGCGACGTCATCCAGAACCATCTCCTCCAGCTCCTCGCACTGGTGGCCATGGATGAGCCAGTGTCTTTCTCCCCGCGGCAGCTGCGCTACGAAAAACTCAAGATTCTCCGCGCCACCAAGCCCATCGGCCCCTTCGAAGAGACCACCGCACGCGGCCAGTACACCGCCGGGTGGCAGGGCTCCGAGCAAGTCCTCGGCCTGCGCGAAGAGGACGGCTTCGACCCCGAGTCCACCACCGAGACCTACGCCGCGTGCACCCTCGGCGTGAACTCGCGCCGCTGGGCTGGCGTGCCGTTCTACCTGCGCACCGGCAAGCGTCTCGGACGTCGTGTCACCGAGATCGCGCTGGTATTCAAAAAGGCCCCGCACGAAGCATTCGGCCCAGGCCTGACCAGCCAGCTCGGCGCGAACACACTCGTCATCCGCGTCCAGCCCGATGAAGGCATCCTGCTCCGCTTCGGCTCCAAGGTCCCCGGCTCCACCATGGAAGTCCGAGACGTCAACATGGACTTCTCCTACACCGAAGCCTTCACCGAGGAGTCGCCGGAAGCGTACGAGCGCCTCATTCTCGACGCGCTTCTCGACGAAACCGGTCTCTTCCCCACCGCCGCCGAAGTCGAACGCAGCTGGGAAATCCTCGACCCCATCCTCGACTACTGGGCCGCAAACGGCCGCCCCGACGAATACGCCGCCGGCACCTGGGGTCCCACCTCCGCAGACGAAATGATGGCCGCCCACGGACGGACCTGGCGCCGCCCGTAGACCCAAGGACGGAAAAGAGTCACAGATGATCATCACCATGTCCGACACCTCCACCCGGGAGATCACGAAGCTTCTGCTGGACACCCAGGAGAACTACTCGCTGGCTACCGGCCGTGTGCTCACTCTCATCGTCGTCGCAGACATCCACGACGACGTCGAATCCATCCTCGACCACGTCCGCACCGCCTCCCATGAACACCCCTCGCGTGTGCTCATGCTCATCACCGGCAACCCCGACGGCGACAACGTTCTCGACGCCCAAGCGATACTCGCGGATGACGCAGGAGCCTCCGAGATCATCGTGATGGATTTGCACGGGGAGTTGGCGAACAATCTCGCGTCCGTCGTCACGCCTCTTTTGCTCCCGGACACCCCGATCGTCGCATGGTGGCCGTCGACCGCTCCCGCGCGTCCCGCCGAGCACCCTCTAGGGCAACTCGCGCACCGCCGCATCACCAACGCCCGCGAGAACGTCGACGGCAACTCGCTGCTGCGTCTCGCCAACGGCTACTGCCCTGGCGATTCCGACATGCTGTGGTCCCGCATCACGCACTGGCGCGGCGTCGTCGCCTCCGCCTTGGACCGCTACCCGCACGAGCCTGTCACCGCCGTCGAGATCGACGGGCCCGCCGAAGATCCGAGCGTCGACATCGCCGCCGCCTGGCTCTCCTCCGCCCTCGACGCGCCTGTCACCCGCATCTGCAGCGAACAAACCGCGAGCGAACCGTCGCGGCTCTTTCCCATCCGCCGCCTCACCCTCGAACGCACATCCGGGCCCGTGTCCGTCAGCGTCAAGGACGATAAGAGCATCCGCGTGCGCGTGCCGGGGTTGCCCGATTCTTTCGTCGCGATGAGTACCCGCAGCGACGCCGACTGCCTCTCCGAGGAACTCCGCCACCTCGACCCCGACTGGGCGTACTCGCAGGCGCTGCGGTCACTGTCGAACGTGAATTTTGTCTAGAGTCATAAGGCAAGCAGTTTTTGAAGGAGCGATAGCAATGATTACCGTCGAGAACGTCCCCAATCTCGATGTGCTTATCGACGAAGCCTCTGCCCGCTTCGTCGACACCGTCACCGAGATCATCACCTCCGATACCGGCGGTGTGCACGGGGACGGAATCGCACGCGTAGTTTTCACCGGCGGCGGCGCTGGTATCAAGCTCCTGTCGCGCCTCGTGCGCGCCAAGAACCTCGACTGGTCCCGCATCCACGTCTTCTTCGGCGACGAACGCAACGTTCCCGTCTACGACCCGGACTCCAACGAGGGACAGGCACGGTACGCCCTGCTCAACCACGTCAATATCCCGGAGTCCAATATTCACGGCTACCGCCCCGGCAACCTTCCGCTTGACGACGCCGCCGCGAACTACTCCAACGCCATCCACCAGCACGCTCCCCGCGGCTTCGACCTCCACCTCCTTGGCATGGGCCCCGACGGACACATCAACTCGCTGTTCCCCTCCTCCCCGCAGCTGAGCGAAGAAGACAAGCTCGTCGTCGGTGTCACCGACTCACCGAAGCCGCCCGCCGAGCGCATCACCCTGACGCTTCCCGCCGTCGCCCGCGCGAAGCAGGTCTGGCTCCTTGTCTCCGGATCCGAGAAGGCCGACGCCATCAGCCACCTCGTGGACGGCGAGGCCTCCGACGAATGGCCCGTCACGCGCGTTCCCGCCCTCGCCGATACCACCCTTTTTGTCACGGAGGACGCTTTCACCCCGGCGCAGTAGCTTTTCTCCCAGCACTGTGGCGCAGGCCCGGACCTTCGCGCTCACATACGGTCGCGACCTGGCGAGCTAGTTTTCGGGCGCGCCGAACTGGCCGTGGACATGCCTGACTCACGCGATGAGCGTAGTCAGACTGTGTCTGCGGCCGTTTCGCTATTTCCCGAACAACAGGTGCATGGCACCGTATTGGTGTGTGCTGTTCGCCACTGGTGTTCCGCGCGGTGAAACCCATGTCGGTGTCCCATCGCGCATCTGTATTCGGCCCCTGTTGTGTCTGTCGGGGTCATCGTCGTTGGTGCGGTTGTGATACCTGCACAACACCGACAAGTTGTTCATATTCGTCGGCCCACCCCGGGCCCAGGGTTCGATGTGGTGGACCTCGCAGTTATCAGCAGCATGCCGACAATCTGGTACCGGACACGTCGTCAGTGTTGCCCGGGCGAGGTCGCGTTGTTTCTTATTGGCGAACCGTTTCGTGTTGTACAGGTTCACCGGACCTGCCTGCGGGTGGAAGAGTGCGACTTCCAAGTCGGACCCGTGGA
>NZ_JBRBCB010000014.1:0-70563 GCF_053479455.1 Corynebacterium sp. 20-84 | reverse complement strand
TGTCGGTGGTTGATAGCGGTGGGGAAACGCCCGGTCCCATTCCGAACCCGGAAGCTAAGCCCACCCGCGCTGATGGTACTGCACTCGGGAGGGTGTGGGAGAGTAAGTTACCGCCGACCAAAAACTTCACATATTAGACCGGCTACCTGCCCAAAGACTGGCACGGTAGCCGGTTCTTTGTCGTGTCTAGGTATCCCTCTACAACTGGGTGCAATCTACGGTTGTGGAATAGGCAACCCGGAAAACCCTGGAGTGGTAAATCGGCGCTTTTGTCCGCTCAAAGGATCAGTGAAACTGAGTCCTACTGAGCTGAGCAGCATCGGTTTAGCGAAGTCCTCCTCGTCGAGAACGTGGATGCGGGGATAGATCGGATCGCCGTGAATCGGGATGCCGGCGGCGAGCATCTGCACCCGGAGTTGGTGGGTGCGCCCCGTGACAGGGTGAAGGAGATATCGCGCGGCGCCGGGGCGGTCGTTTAGCGGTTCGATATCGGAAACGTGTGTGAGGGCATTCGGCTCCCGCTCGGAGAGAATGTGTGCGGCCGGCTCACCTTCGGTCTTCTCGATGTGGTGCTCCCATTTAAGGGGAGCGTGGAGCCCAATATCGTCGGCAATCGCCTCGTAGATCTTGTCTACTTCACGGCGGGCGAAGAGCTCCTGGTAGGCGCCACGGAGCTCTGCGCGTTTGGTCAGCAGAATCAGGCCGGATGTCGCCCGGTCGAGGCGGTGCGCCGGTGTCAGCTCCTGGTTGCCGGTCGCCCGGCGGAGCCGAACGGTGATGCTTTCCGTGATGTGCGATCCACGCGGCATCGTGGCAAGAAAGGGCGGTTTGTTCACCACCAGGATGTTGTCGTCTTCGAAGACTGTGTCGATTCCGTATGGCACGCGTGCTTCAGGAGCGGGCCGGCGGTAGAAGAACACATCGGTCCCGGGGGAGAGCAGGGCGTCGGGGGCGACAGGGGTGGCGTCGATAAGCACGACCTCGCCTCGCGCAAACCGGTCACTGACGGCACTCTCGTTGTCTTCTGGGTGCCTGTGGCGTTGCGTGGAAACAAGGTGCCAGATGAGATCCCATGCCCGTATCGGCTCACCCTCGGGAACGCGCGCCCTCGTGGCGCCGAGGCCACCACGCGGAGGGAGCGGAGGGCGTCGTTTGGGGCGTGAGTGGTGGGTGCTCTTGCTACGGTCAGTCAAAGTTGGGTCACCAGCACAGTTGTTGTTCCAAAGCTATTGTCTGTTCTCAAAGGAGGGCATGACTTCAGACCTTATCCTGAGGCGGAGCCGAGACTGCGAGATGCGCTATTGCAGCGGGTCAAGTGTGTAGCACGAAGAAACGGAACCGTTACGGTAATAGTCCGCAAAAACTTCCGCGGCTTCCTTTGAGTCGAACAGTTGTGAAGCGCGCACCCTTTCCATCCTGTCGCGCACGTTAAGTTGCACGATCTCAGCGGGGGATGAGTGTGCACGGTGATCTAGCCGGTAGAGGTGTAGCTCGCCTGACGCTTCCTCGCGGCTAATCTCGATAATCATCGCTTCCCTACTCCCGATGGCTTGGAGGAACTCATAGGGCCACGCTCCGGGGAGCTCGTCCCACAGACGCATGCCTAGCGGCAATTTCCACAATGTCAGTGCGAAAGTGGTGCTGCCGTCGAGGCGCGATGGCGCCCGTTTGACGGTCTCGACGGGGTCGCCAATCGGCAAGATCTCGTCGGTCGATGAACCGTTCACCTGCAAGCAGTGGGTGGGGTCGAATCGACTCATTGATCAACTTTCTCCCCGGAGCCGAGTGTCGACTGTAGAGGTTTCGGTGAGGATTTCCCTGCCAGCATATTTCCAAGATCGAGTCACATGTATTAACTTAGGTCACATGAATCTTGATGGAATCACTACCCAGCTCACCGAATTCTCCAGCCACGGCATCGGCAAGTCTATTGCTGAGGTCCTGTGGGCGATCTACACCGCTTTGTTCCCGGCCAATGCAGAGGCCGCGTTCCCGATCGAAATCCCGAAATAAGCTCTGCCCGTGCCCTGTGTCGTCAGGGTTACAATGAAGGTGTCAGGTGACCACCACCTCTAGGCGCGTCACGTCGTAGGTTACGGAAAGGCACGTTCCCATGAGCAACCAGGATTTGGTCATCGTCGCTGTCGACGGCGGCGAGCCTTCAAACAACGCGGTCCGTTGGGCTGCTAACACGGCGCTGAAGCGCGGTGTCCCGCTGCAGCTTGCCTCTTCCTACACCATGCCGCAGTTCCTATACGCCGAGGGCATGGTCCCGCCGCAGGAGCTCTTTGACGATCTGCAGGATGAGTGCCTGAGAAAGATCGATGCTGCTCGCGAGATCGCCAAGGAAGTGGCCCCGGATCTGGAGATCGGGCACACCGTCGCTGAGGGCTCCCCGATCGACATGCTGCTCGGCCTGTCCAAGGACGCGACCATGATCGTCATGGGTTCCCGCGGTCTGGGCGGTCTGTCCGGCATGGTGCTCGGCTCGGTCTCCGCGGCCGTGGTGGCGCACGCTTCTTGCCCGGTCGTTGTCGTCCGCGAGGACAATGCAGTGACCGAACAGACGAAGTACGGCCCGGTGGTTGTCGGCGTTGACGGCTCCGATGTCTCCGTGAGGGCGACCGAGGTCGCGTTTGAGGAGGCGCAGGCCCGCGGCGCGGAGCTGATCGCTGTGCACACCTACCTGGAGAACCAGGTGCACGAGCCGGTCGCCGACGCGATCCTCGGCGGAGCAGGCTGGAAGCGTTTCGAGGAGGAGCACCGGGAGAAGCTGGAGCAGGGACTGGCGCCGCTCGAGGCTAAGTATCCGGACGTGAAGGTGACCAAGGTGGTCACGCAGGACCGTCCGGTGCGTGCCCTGGTGGACCACGCGAAGGAAGCCCAATTGCTCATCACCGGTTCCCACGGCCGTGGCGGTTTCAAGGGCATGCTGCTCGGCTCCACGTCGCGCGCTCTGCTGCAAGCAGCGCCGTGCCCGATGATGGTCGTGCGGCCGGAGCGTCTACCGAAATAAACGCAGGTTGCGGCACGAAAATGTTCCCCACGGTTGGTGAAACGTTACCTAACCGTGGGGCTTTCGTTGCCCGCGCGACCTATCAACAGGGCATAATAGGTACGGTATTTCATTCAGAATGAGAGGAAATTAAATTATGTCTACTATTTCTCTGGGCTTCCTGGGTTGGATCGTGCTCGGCGGCATCGCCGGCTGGATTGCTTCGATGATTATGAACCGTGACGCTTCCATGGGCATTCTCGCCAACATCGCTTGCGGTGTCGTCGGTGGTCTGCTCGGTGGCGCCCTGCTTGGACTTATCATTGACGTTGAGTCCAAGGGCTGGTTCTTCAGCTTCCTGACATGCATCCTGGGTTCCGTGATCGTGCTCTGGATCGTCAACCAGGTCACCGGCCGCCGTCGCTAAGGGCAGTCGGGGTCACTGACTCTAGCTCCCGTTTCTCGCGCTGCGAGGGCGGGAGCTTTTTCATGCGTGGAGCCGCACCTGCACGCACACATCCACGCATAACTCCATGCGTTGTATGAACGTACCGGTTTGTCTATTATGTGGTGGAGTTGGTTGAGCTAGAAGGAGAGATGTGGTGACTCAGGATCGCGCCGCCACCGCGAAAAAGAAGCCGGCATCGCGTCGACGGAACCGGCCGGCCCCGCGTCAGCGCCTGTTGGACGCGGCGACGAAGCTCTTCACGGAAGAAGGCATCCGTGTCATCGGCATCGACCGGATCCTCCGCGAAGCCGACGTCGCAAAGGCATCCTTGTACTCCCTGTTGGGTTCCAAGGACAATCTGGTCATCGCGTATTTGCAGAAGCTTGACGACGAATACCGGGACCGGTGGTCCGAGCGCACCGCCGCAATGACGGATGCGGACTCCAAGATCTTGGCGTTCTTCGACATGGCCATCGAGGAGGAGCCCGCCAAGGATTTCCGCGGCACTCCCTTTGTCAATGCCGCGACGGAATACCCGCGCCCGGAGACGGATTCAGAGCACAATATCGTCGCCGCCTGCGTGGATCACCGCAATTGGATGCATGCCACGATGACTGAGCTGCTGGATAAGAAGAACGGATACCCGTCCGGCACTCAGGCCAGCCAGCTGTTGATCTTTCTCGACGGCGGCATGACCGGAGCTCGTATCAGCCGCGAAGTAGGGCCGCTGCTCACTGCCAAGGACTTGGCGCGGCAGATGCTGTCCGCCCCGCCGGCGGACTACTCCATCTGATCGGAATCAGCGGCGCCATCGGAACTGACTGAGCTATCGGAGTTATCCGAGCTCGCATCCCCGGCGGCTTTAGCTTTCTTCCGCTTGCGCTCTTCAAACCGCTTTTCCATCTCGGTCTTGCGGATATCGGAGCGGACCTTGTTGCGGGCTTTTTGAAGAGATTTCTTTTCTTGCTTGGCTTCTTTCCGCTCGGCCTTCATGGCTGCTTTTTCGGCCTTGATGTCGCGGCGGACCTGTCCGATGGTCGTCGGGTGGGCGAGGGCTTTGAGCTTCCGGCGGCGCCAGGAACGCTTGGCAGTCTTCTTGATCTGCTTCACTTCGCGTTGTTCGTCTAGGGCCTTGGCGCGGGAGGTGTGAATCTGCTCCTTGTGCACCTCGCGCAGCGGGTACTTCCTCGCCAGGACGTACCAGATAAGTACGGATTGGGACAGCGTCCACAGATTGCCCAGGAACCAGTACATGAGAAGGGCCACCGGGATGAGGCCGGTCATGCCGGCGAAACCGAGCATGATCGGAATGATGACCATCACTCCCCACATCCACTTGTAGACGGTGCGTGGGACCGTGGAGCTCCAATCCAGGTGGGTGCGGGTGCGTAGCTGCCCGACGAAGGTATTCACGGTGGTGAAGATCAGGGCGAAGATGAGCAAAGGAATCGCGACGGCGCGCACTTGTTCGTTCGAGGTGCCCAGGGCGGCGAATTGCTCGGCGGACATGGACACGTACGCAGGTAGTGGCACGCCCATGAAGGAAGCGTCGAGGAAGCTGGCGATGTCTTCGGGGGTGAGCAGGCCGATATTCGAGTTGGTGCGGCCGTTTTCCGGCACGGACATCCACATGAGTAGGCGGTAGAGGCCCAGGATGAACGGGATCTGCACCAGCGGCGGAATACAGCCGGTCATCGGGTTGTAGCCGTATTCCTTATTCAGCTCTTTGAGGGCCTCATCGTGTGCGACGACGTCTTCTACCTCGGTGGATTCGCCGTAGCGTTTCTCGAGTCTCTCCTGCTCGGGCCGCATCATCAGCATCATGCGGGTGGAGCGGTACATCTGCCAGTTGAAAGGCACGAGTAGTGCGCGCACCGTGATCACGAGAAGCACGATCGACATCACCCACGCGGTGTCGGGCGCGACGCCGAGGACCTGCGCGAGAAGCCAATGCCACATCTTCATGACCGCGGAGACGGGCCAGACGAATGCTTCGAGAAGCAGAAGCATGGGTGTAACGGACTCCTCTCGAATGATGCGGCAGCAGAGCAGAAACGCCGGGGTGCGGCGTGCTGTGGGTTAATGTTAGGCCCATGTCATCATCGGTGGAAATTCCCGCACGCGCCCGAGTCACGGTGCGGGAAGTGATCGGCGAAATCTTCATCACCGTCGGTGTTATTCTCTTGCTTTTCGCGTTCTACGAGGCATTCTGGACGAATCTGACGTCAGGCGAGATGCAGAAAGAAGCGCAACAACAGCTTGACGACGAATGGCGTAATCCCCGCGGCAACCACATCGCGGAAATGGGCGAGGCATTCGCGCAACTGCACATCCCCGTCTTCGGCACGGATTACCACTACGCGGTGCTGGAAGGCACCGACGATGAGACGCTGCTGGCAGGACCGGGACATTATTCGGACTCGCAGATGCCGGATGAGGCAGGCAATTTCGCGCTGGCGGGGCACCGCGTGGGCAAGGGCGCACCATTCAACGACTTGGGCCACCTGAAAGCGTGCGATGCCATCGTGGTGGAAACGCGGACGCAGTGGTTCACCTACCGGGTTCTCCCGATGGAGGAGGGGAAGGAAGGGCGCACGGCGGCGTCGTCAAGCTGTTTGTCCGAACCGATGTTGACTGAGGTCGCGGAAGGGCGCTACGCGCATGTCCTCGGCCGCCACATCACGCTGCCGAGCGACACGTCGGTGCTCGCTCCGGTGCCTGGCGCTGAAGGGGCGAGCGCAAATGGGCTTGGCCGTATGATCACGTTGACGACGTGCCACCCGCAATTCTCGAATGCGGAGCGCATGATCATTCACGCCGTGCAGACCGACGCGCGGGATAAATCAGCTGGCCCGCCGCCGGCGATGACGAGCGGAAAGGACGCGTAGACCATGTACCGAAGTTTGTGGCGTGCGCTGCCGGGGCCGACTCCCGTGAAGGTGCTCATTCTCATCGCGTTGCTGGTTGCGGTGTTCTTCTTGCTGATGAACGTCGTGTTCCCGTGGCTGTCGCCGCTGATGCCGTACAACGACGTGGCGGTGTAGCTCTAGAGCTTCTTCAGCACGTCCGCGATCGCTTCCGCCATTGCTTTCTGCCCGGCGGGCGTCGGGTGTGCGGGGAAGGAATTGGTTTCCTCGCCGGTGGGGTCCGTCCACCGCTCGTTGGCGGGCGCGCACACGGAGTGGAATTCCGCATTGGCGGGCAGGACGTAGAGCGCGCCGTTTCGGGTGGCGGCGTCGCGCACCATCGCGTTCATGGTCACCGTGAGGCCGGCTGCCCAGTTCAGGGTGCCGCTGGGCAGATCGGCGGTGGCCTCGCATTCGTCGCGAAGCGAAGCGATCGGCATGTACCCGGTGGTGATGATGGTCGCGTCGGGCGCTTTCTCGTGGATGCGGCGGTAAATATCGTCGAGCCTGGTCGGAAGGTCGAGCAATGCGCGGGCAGATTCGTCGTAGAGCCCTTCGTCGCAATCTTCCTCGCCACGGTTCTCGAGCATGCCGGTGATGCAGCGGCTCCACGGCCCGAAACTGAGGTCGTTGCCGCCGATCGACAGCGTGATCAGGTCCGTGTCGGGCTCCAGCGCGTCGATCTGCGCTGCGAGCACGCTCGGGTTCTTCTCGTCGTCCGCATCTTCGCTTGTCGACGGCTCCGTGCTGGTGCTACTCGGCGACGTGGGTGCGGTGGCGGAGGTCTGCTGGGAGCTGGCTGTCGGGCGAGACGTGGTTTCTGCTGTTGATTCTGGGTCTTTTTCGGCGTCCTTTTCTGCGTCCTCGGCTGCTTCCGCCTCTTCGGCGTCGAGGGCGTCGCTGATGTCGCGCTCGCTGTAGATGTGCGCGGTGGTGGAGCCTTGGCAGGTCGCATCGATGAAGCCGCGCTTTTCGTTGATGCCCGGGTAGAGATCCGCCAGCATGTGCGGGTAATTATCCTCGCTGCGCGCGCAGAATTTCGGCCCCTCGAACGGGCCGTCGGCCGAACCCATTGCCGCGTACGAATCGCCGAGCGCGACATACAAATCGTAGGAGGACGGCAGGTCCTTCGGATCAGCAGTCACCGTGACAGTGGTGGGGACCTCGACGGTGACGCGTTCGGATTCGCCGTCCGATCCGCAGCCAGCGAGCGCGAACACAAGCGACACAGCTACCGCCGGGACTGCGGCGGCGCGGAGACGAGTGCCTCGGTCTCGGGGGCGGAAGCGGTTCATGCCCCACATATTAAAGGGACAAATTCGGTATTGCTTGCTCAGCGATGAGCTGCGCTTTCACCGATTCCTTTTGGTTGGTCAGCACAACGATTGCAACTGCATCCTTTGCCACCGCGTAGACGCCGCCGTCTGCTCCGGGGATGACGCCGCCGCCGGCGCGGCCGCCACTCCACCCTGCGGGATCTTCCGCCAGATCGGTCAGGTCCACCGGCGCGAAGTGGTCCACCACCGCACGGGCCTCCTCAGCGCTGCCGGTGTGTCGGACAATGACCTGCAACTGCGGCTCCTCTGGGTACGACCAAAATACGCAGGCGGGAGTGTCGAAGCGATCGTCCGTGCCGCTCGCAGTGACTTTCTGGCCGTTGGTCTCCGCAACGAATTGGGTCTCCAAATATGGGCAGTCGGTAATGCCGTCGCGGGCGACCTCGGGACGCGCGTTGGCCGGGAGACCGGAATCGTGGGCGGCTGCTTCCTGCCCGGGCGCGGTGGTTGAGTCGGCTGGCGGGTTCTGCTGCGGATCCTGTTCGGCGGTGGGGGTACAGGCGCTGAGGGTTAGCGCTGCCGCGCAAGCGAGGGCACCACCGATGACGGTGGTGCGGGCGTGGGTGCAGGCAGAAGGTACGCTCATTCGCATGACAGCCATGCTACCGAGAGGGGAAAACGGGGAGGACGCTCCCGGCACTCGGGCGCTCGATGTCGGTATCGCGCTGCTGACCTTCTCGCTGCTGCTCGTATCCTTCGGCGGAATCGTCGGCGCGAGCCTCGAGCAAGGGGCGGTGCTGGTTCTCCTGATCGTTGTCTTCGGCTTCATGTACGCCTTCGGTGCGCTGAATATGCCGCGCTTGAATACCGTCGGGCGCCTCGTGTGGTTGCTTGGACTCACCGGCGTGTGGATCGTGGCGATGATTTTCACTCCCGTCGCGGTGTACTGGGTGTTCACGCTGTTCTTCCTGTTCATGCGGTCGGCCGACAATTGGATCGGCATCATCGGTGTGACGGGGGTGTTGGCCATCGCGGTATTCATGCAGGTCCCGCGCGGGCTTACCCTTGGCGGGGTGATGGGCCCGGCGGTCTCCGCGCTCGTGGTCGTGATGATTACGTACGCGTTCAAAGTCATCGTCCGGGTGAGCGCGGAACGCGCAGCACTGATCGACGAACTGGTGAGCACCCAGGACCGGCTCGCCGCCACGGAACGTGAGGCCGGCATTGCCCAGGAGCGCCAGCGTCTCGCCCACGAGATTCACGACACGGTGGCGCAGTCCCTGTCCAGTATCCAGATGCTGCTCCATGCCGCGGAGCGGGATTTGCGCGGTATGGGGTTGAGCGAGGAAGAGCTTCGGGTCCCGTTGGGCAGGCTCGAGACGGCCCGGCATTCGGCCTCGGACAATCTGTCCGAAACCCGCGCCATGATCGCGGCTCTCACGCCGGCGCCTTTGTCCGAGACGTCCCTCCCGGAGGCACTGGAGCGGATCGCCGGCTCTTTCGCCCACGCCGGTGATATTTCCATTGACGTCGACGTGGACGGGGAACCACATCAGTTGCCGATGCGGGTGGAAGCCGGGCTGTTGCGGATCGCGCAGGGGGCGGTGGGCAACGTCGTCAAGCATTCTGGCGCGACGCGTGCCCGCGTGACCCTGACATTCGCGCCGGGGGAGGTGCGCCTGGACGTCGTGGACAATGGCGCTGGATTCGATGTGGAGGCGCTGCCGGAAAAGCCGGTCGGGCTCGGCCACTTGGGTGTGGATGCAATGCGGACGCGTGCGCGGGAATTGGGTGGCGAGCTCATCCTCGAATCCGCTCCGGGCGGGCCCACTGCCGTCTCGGTCGCCGTGCCTGTGGACGAGTCGGTGGCCGCGCCCGACAACAAGGAGAGTAGGATCAACCGAAAGATTGAGGAGGAAGAATGATTCGCGTCTTGCTTGCCGACGATCACGAGATCGTCCGCCTCGGCCTTCGCTCAGTGCTGGAGGCCGCCGACGACATCATCGTCGTCGGTGAGGTGGCCACTGCCGAAGGGGCCATTGCGACCGCCCAAGCGGGGGGCATCGACGTGATCCTCATGGACCTCCGCTTCGGTGCCGGCGCCCAAGGCACGCGGGTGACTACCGGTGCGGAGGCGACCGCGGAGATCCGCTCCTCCATGGCGAACCCGCCGAAGGTGCTGGTGGTGACCAATTACGACACTGACGCGGATATTCTCGGCGCAATAGAGGCCGGTGCCGTCGGCTACCTGCTCAAAGACGCCCCGCCGAGCGAGCTACTCGCCGCGGTCCGTTCGACCGCGAAAGGCGACCAGGCAATGTCGCCGGTGGTGCGCAACCGTCTGCAGACGCGGGACCGCAGCCCACGCTCCTCGCTCACTCCGCGCGAGCTCGAGGTGCTTCAACTTGTCGCGGGTGGCTCATCGAACCGTGAGATCGGCCAGCAGCTCATGCTCTCCGAGGCGACGGTGAAATCCCACCTCGTGCACATTTACGACAAGCTCGGTGTGCGTTCCCGCACTTCCGCGGTGGCATCGGCCCGCGAGCAGGGAGTGCTGTAAAAGAAAGGTTCGGCAGCGTTACGCGTTGGCGCGACGGTACGCGTCGATGACCTCGAAGGGAATCTTTCCGCGCTGAGCGACCTTCATTCCCTTTTTTCGCGCCCATGCGCGGATCTGTGATGCGTCAACGCGGGTGCGCGGGTCAGCCGGCACCTCGCGTGCGGCCGCGATATACGGCATGAGCGCCTCGTGGAAGCGCTTCACATTCTCCTTGGAGAGGTCGAGGACGTATTCAGTGCCGTTGAAGCTGAAGTGGACAGCCTGATGGTCAGACTCTGACAGCGGCGATCCATCGAGATCGTCATAGAACTGGGTGACTTCACGTCGCGCCATATCCAGCCCCTTTCATAGAAATGTTTTTACAACTTACTTATTTGTATAAACATACTAGCTGGTCGAAACTGAACCGCCGAACTAAGGGGCAAAAAACTACTGCGCACAGTTAGTTACGCAAGGTCTTCTCTTGGATTTCCGCGGTGAGTTTGTTGATGTCGCGGTCGATCGTCTCGTGCGCGAGGCGGCGCTGAGCGTCGTTCATCTGCTCGACGTTGTTCACGGCAGCATCCAATTCGTCGAGACGCACCTGCGCATCGCGGCGGAACTTGTTGTCCAGCGCGTCATTTTCCTCCACCTGGTGGCGGATGGCCTGGACACGGCCCTTGAGTTCCGCGCCCTGGCTGGAGAAGCGGGACATTTCCGTGGCGGTAAGCCCAGCGGCGCGGGCGCGGTCGTTGACCTGCTTTTCCTGGTAGGTGGTCAGCGCGCGGTACACCAGCGGAATGAGAATGGGCAGCAGGATGCGGGAAGCACCGACCCACTGCTTGGCCTTCTTCTTGGTGAAGCCAGCTTCCTGGATCTTCTTCAGTTCGGCCTTAGCCAGCTGCTTCTCGTGCTTCTGCTTGCTCTTCAGGCCCTTCTTCTCCTCCTTGAGCAGGCGCTTTTCTGCCTTATCGAGGAGCTTCGCGGTGCGCTTGTCCTGCTTAGCCTCATCCTTCGCCAGCTGACGAGCGCGTGCCTCGGCGGCCTTGATCTCTGCCTTGGTCTTAGCGCGGGAAGCGCGGATCGATTCGAACAGTCCCATGGTGTCGGTTCTCCTGGATAATTCCGTTTCGTCGCAATTTGTCCCGTTCAACTTTACCTGTGTTGAGCCGATAGGCTTGGGCTCGGTGAAAGAAATGGAAAGCGATGATGTTTCGCTGGTGCGGGCAGGCGACTTGGTGGGGTGCAGGTACCGCCTCCGCCAGCGTCTGACGCACCCGGAAATCCCGCCTCTGCCCGAGGCACTCGAGCGCCAGCCGCAGGTCGATGCCGGGCGTGCGGCTGTCTTTGGGTTGCTGCCGGAGCGCAGGGCGCTTGGCGACGGCCGCGGGAAAGCCTTCTCCCGCCTTCTCCTCGACCCGGCGCTCCCGGTGGCCGAGCGCGAGGCGAGCACGCGAAAGGCCATGAAAGACCGCACTACCTTGATCGTCGACGGGGCCCTGACCGGCGAAATCGACGAGGTGCCGGTGCTTGCCGAGATCGACATCCTGGCCCGGCAGGACGACGGAACTTATCTTCCGGTGATCGTGTCCAACCACCGTGTGGCACGGCCGAGCCAGACCGCGACCATGCAGTTCATTCCCACCCGCCGTCTGGGTCTGGGAAAGCCACTGGACACAGCAGCGAAGCCGCGCCACCACACCGTGGACGGTTACCGGGTAGCGATGGCCTACCTGCTTCTTGCCGACGCTGGTTGTGCATCTCTACTCGGCGCCGTCGTCGGCCAGGACCGCGAGCGCGCCTACGTGGGGGATGCTGCGCGCTATGTCGAGGCGCTCCGCGAAGCCTTGGCGAAGCCCACGCCGACGCGTCCGCTGCGTTTGAAGCAGTGCGCGAGCTGCCGCTACTGGGCGTTGTGCGAGCCGGAATTGAAGAATATGGACGACATCTCCTTGGTCTTCCCCGGCCAAAAAGCGCGTCCACTGCGCGAACGCGGGATCACCACGGTGGCAGAGACCATCGCGGCGGACATGGGGGAGACCAGCCAGATCGCCCGTGCTTGGCGCGAAGGAATCCCGGTGCTCGCCCGGGAGGACTTCACTCCCGCGCAGGAATTGCGCGCCGATGTCGAAATCGACGTGGATATGGAGGCTTACCTCGACCAGGGTGCCTACCTGTGGGGTGCCTTTGACGGCGACCGCTACCGAGCCTTCGCCACCTGGGAGGACGTCGGCGGGGCCGATAACCAGGCCGAAGAGGAGAATTTCCTCGCGTTCTGGACCTGGCTCCAATCAGTGCGGGCCCAGGCTCACGAGTCGGGGAAGACGTTTCGCGCCTATTGCTACGCCGCCGGCGGCGAGAACCACTGGCTCATGGCATCGGCCCGGCGTTTTGATTCCATCGACGAGGCGGAGGTCCGCGCGTTCATCGCTTCTAACGAGTGGGTGGATGTCTTCTCCCATGTCCGCCGCCACCTCGTGGGCACGGACGGGCTCGGCCTCAAAGTGGTCGCGCCCGTGGCTGGGTTCGTCTGGGATGACGACGATGTCGACGGCGAACGCTCCGTCGCCCTGCGCCGCGAAGCTCGCCTGGGCGACGCTGCGGCCCGCGAGATGCTCATCCGCTACAACGGCGACGACTGCCGCGCCACCGCCGCGGTGCGCCGTTTCCTCAGTGCTGGTGCTCCGGGGATTCCGCGCCTTTCTTCACTGTGAGCGCCAGCCAACCAGCGATGCACACCAGTGCGACGAGGAATCCGGCGACGATCCCGATGAATCCGCTCCAGCCGGTGAACTGGAACAGCCACCCGGTCAGCGCGCCGAGTGCAGACGAACCGATGTAGTAGAAGAACACGTAGGTGCTCGACGCTTCTGCGCGATCGCGCGTAGCCACCTGGCCCACCCAGCCGGAGGCCACCGAGTGCATGGCGAAGAAACTGGCCGTGAACAGCAGCAGGCCAGCCAGCGTGAACCACAGATTGCCGCTGATCAGTGTGATGGCGCCGAGCAGCATGATGCCGGCCGCGACCACGAGGACACGGCCGCGGCCCGCCTGCTTCACATACACGCCCGCGCGCGCCGACGACCATGTGCCGGAGAGATACATCAGGTACACCAGGCCGGCTAGTGCCGGCGGGAGCCCGAAGTGGTCGATCGCCCGGAAGCCGAACATGTTGTACACCGAGACGAACATGCCCATTCCGAAGAACGCGGTCGCGTACAGTCCGACCAGCCGCCAGTCGCTCAAATGCCGGAGCATCGCGGAGATTTCATGGCCGGGCTTGAGGGCCTTGGCCTCGAAGCGGCGCTGCTGCGGCAGCAGGATGCACATTATCACTGCGAAGAGCAGCGCCGTGACTGCACCGCCGAATAGTGCCCACCGCCAGCTAGCTACCTCGAGAATGAATGCAGGCACAAGACGGCCGATCAACCCGCCGATGGAATTGCCGGCGATGTAGAGCCCCATCGCTCCGGCCGCGTCATCGGATTCGATCTCTTCGGAAATCCACGTCATGGCCACTGCCGGGGTGCCCGCGATGAGGCAGCCCTGGATGAAACGCATGGCGATGAGCTGACCGCCGGTCGCCGCGAGGGGAAGGCACAGGCCTAGGCATGTGGCCAGCAACGCTGAGATGATCAGCACGCGACCGCGCCCGAAGCGTTCGGAAAGAATTGACGCTGGGACCACGCACAGCGCCAACCCGCCCGTGGTGGCGGACACCGTCAGGGCAGATTCACCCTCTGTCATACCGAGTTCGTCGGTGAGGGTGGGCAGTAGTGCCTGGGTGGTGTAGAGCGCATTGAAGATAGCCAGTCCGGCGAAAAGGAGTGCGATGCTCGCCCGCCTGTATTCGGCGGTGCCTTTACGAATCCCTTCTCGTGCGTGTGGCTCCATGTTCAACTATCCAAGCATGTGTCAGTGACGAGGGCCACAACGGGGCCCCCTTGCGCACTAAGGGCAGCCTAACCTATACTCTGTTTTGAGGGCGGAACAAAGACCGCATCTCGTCAACGAAAATCAGGTTGCGCTACCCGGGTTCCTCCAGCCCCGGATAGCGAAAAGAGGGCCGCGCACTGTTTTCTGGGTCAGTGCGCGGCCCTCTGACTTCGGTGAAGCGAAACGCTTAGGCGGCAGCCTTAGCGAAGCGCTCAGCGACGTCGTCCCAGTTGACAACGTTCCAGAACGCCTTGGCGTAGTCAGCCTTCACGTTCTTGTACTGCAGGTAGTAAGCGTGCTCCCACATATCCAGCATGAGGACCGGGGTGAAGTCCACGGAGATGTTGCCCTGCTGGTCGGTCAGCTGCTGGATGATCAGGCGACCAGCAATGTGGTCGTAGCCCAGGACAGCCCAGCCGGAGCCCTGCAGGGAGGTGGCGACACCCTCGAACTGCTTCTGGAAGCCCTCGAAGGAGCCGAAGTCGCGGTTAATAGCCTCAGCCAGCTCGCCAGCCGGCTCGCTGTCGCCGTTCGGGCTCATGTTCTTCCAGAAGATGGAGTGGTTGGTGTGGCCACCCAGGTTGAAGGCCAGGTTCTTGGACAGTGCACGCAGCTTGTCCGGGTTAGCCTCACCGTTGCGCTCAGCCTCGAGTGCCTCCAGAGCGGCATTCGCGCCCTTGACGTAGGTCGCGTGGTGCTTGTCGTGGTGCAGCTCCATAATCTCGGCGGAGATGTGGGGCTCGAGCGCGTCGTATGCGTAAGGCAGGTCGGGAAGCTCGTAAACAGCCATGATCTATGTCCTTTCTTCTTTCGTTCGCGCTTGGTAGAAGCGCCGTGCCCCGCCCATGATAGGGAAATTTGAAATTTCTGGCGGTGAGCCTGGGAATTGCTGCGCATGCCCAGTAGTTGTGGAGTACATGGCATTTTTCTTTGGACGCACCCCGCAACTCGTCGATCCCGACCGCGCGCTGCCCGGCCGCAGTGAGCCCGTCCTGCCCGCTCCACAGCCGCACGCAGTTTTGGGCACCCCGCTGACGGGCCCGTGGCGCGAAGGCCAAAAACGCCTGCTCGTGGGCATTGGCTGCTTTTGGGGCGCGGAGAAAATGTACTGGAATATGAACGGAGTCGAGTCCACATCGGTGGGCTATGGCGGCGGCGTCACGCCGAACCCGACCTACCGCGAGGTGTGCTCCGGACAGACGAACCACGTCGAGCTCGTCGAGGTCGTCTACGACCCGAATGAAATCAGCCTCAAGGAGATCGTCCGCGCCGCGCTCGAGGCGCACGACCCGACGCAGGGTTTCCGCCAAGGCAACGACGTAGGCACCCAGTACCGCTCTGCGTTCTACACCGACACAGAGGACGAGGCCGAGCTCATCCGCGGGTGGGTTGCAGAATACGGGCAATCGCTTATCGACGCTGGCTTCGGCCCCATCACCACCGAAGTGCAATCAGGTGTGGACTATTTCTTGGCTGAGGACGAGCATCAGCAGTACTTGCACAAGGTGCCGCAGGGCTATTGCCCCCATCACTCCACTGGGGTGGCCTGCGGAATTTAAAGGTGGGGCTACGAGGTCGCCGACCGGCTGAACGTGTTCTGCGCCGATTCCTTCGCAGCTGATGCGGCGTTGGCGCGAATGCGTGTGGAGTCCGCATGGATCCATTCGGAGATCTTCTCTATCTCGTCTTTATCCGCGCCGGCATCCAACACCGCATTCCAATAGGCGACCGTTTCATTGTGGTACTGGTGGCCGTGTCCGCCCGGTTGCTGCTGCGAAGTCAACTGGTCCACGCCGACCTGCCAGCCGGTGATGAACGGCACCCAACGCATATTTTGCAGAACGTCGACGTGCTGCGCTTCCGGCGCTTTCACGCCACGTGAGCCCGGCTCACGCAGCCAGTCCGGCTTGCGGATGAACAGCCACCAGTCCCACCACACCACCGGGTCGGAGGCATGCTGCGCGAACACGGCGCGGGGGAATTGCCATTCCTGCTCGTACTCGCTGCCGTCGAAGGTGTGCTCTAAGTGGTCCGGGTGCGCGGTGAAGCGCACGTGCCGGCCGCCGTCGACGACGGGGAGGCGCTCCGGGCTGCCGTGGTCGCGGTTCTTGGTCAGCTGGACGTGCCGCGCGGTAAAGCCCGGCGTTCCGGTGAAGACACCGCCGTCGACGCTGCCCAGCAGGGAATCGACGCTGTCGAAGGAATCGGCGACACCGTACGCGCCAAGGGATTCGCCCCCGACATAGAGCCGCGGGCGCTTGTCCTCGGGCATCTCGGCGATGCGTTCCCTGATCGCATTGATGAGCACCCGCGAGCTGCGCACCGGCACGCTGCGGTCCGAGGCGTATGAATACGCCGAAGGCATGAACGAGTACTGCTGCGCCACGATCGCGCAGTCGCCGCGGTTCAGAAATTCGAAGCCGGAGGTGTGGAAGTCATTGATCCACCCCGTTCCCGCCGAGGACAGCACCGCGATGGCTTTGCGCGACCACGCATCCGTGCGGTCCATCTCCTGCAGCGCCAATAGCGCCTGTTCTTCCGGGCTGCGGTCCTTCAACCCGATGAAGACGCGGATTGGTTCCTTCGCCTCAACTCCGAGCACCTCTTCAAGGTCAGCCTTGCGCGGCCCGCCTGCGACAACGGCGCGGCCCTGGCGGCCCAGGTACTTCCAGCGCTCCAGCGAGTCCGGCGAACCGGAGCGTTCTGGTTCGCGCGGCTTCGTCGCGCCGGGTAGGAATTCGCGGTTCAATTCATCCGCATTGCGGTAAGCGGTGTTCAGGGTTTGGCGGATGACCACCTTGTCCGTCAGCACTGCACCGAGGGCGCTGAGCCCCAGAATCGCGACCGGCCACGACACTGCCGGCGGCATCCAGCGGCGCAGCTCATTGTTGAAACGGTCGGCCGTGACCTGGATTCCCTCACCTGCCAGCAGGAGTGCGCCGTAGCCGATGGAACCCAGCCCGATTCCGGCCAGGGTCTGCAGTGGCCCCAGGCGGGTGGGGTCTTCGACGAGGCGCTCGTGCTCGGATCGTCGTAAAGCTGCTGAAAGATACGAGGCGACCGTCATTGTGCCCATGGCGATCTGCACGGGAACTGCTGTCTTGCGGCGCAGCGAGCGCGGATACGTCCAGTTGCGCGCGGACGCGATCGCGGCAATCAGATTCGACACACCGACGCCCACCGTGTGCCCAGCCGCCTGACTGATTGCGACATTCGCCGTGGTCACCCACCACGGGTGCGGGAGCAGCGACGGCGAGATTGCGCTCCACGCCGCGACCTCCGCACCCAGAATTCCCGCCGCGAAATCATCCGGCAGGCGGCGCAACCCTGACATGCGCACCACGGGCGTGAGATCCGCCAGCAATTCCACCGCGTACAGCGGCGCGCGGACCGCGTGTGTGCGTCGCGGCCACAACTGCTTCACGGTGCCCTTCGCGCTTTCCGCCCAGTCTCCGGCGCGAGTGCGTAGCGTGCGGAAGGAATCCTCGAGCGGAGTGATCAGCATGCGCCCTATTGTGGCAAAGATCGCAACCGTGCGCTGCCGGGAATCGCTTAAACCAACGAGAGGTGAACGGCGCGTTATCTTCGCGTGATACTTCAGTGTCTACCGCGGTTAGCGCTTTGAGGGGCGCGAAACCGCGCCTAATGTCGGAAAGCAAGTTTGCACGCGTTTTTTGGGGAGACTCCGCAGGCATGACCATCGCCACCTCCGCCCAGGTTTCGGCACCCAGCACCACCCCGCTCATCGTCGCTCACCGCGGCGCGTCGGGCCTTCACCCGGAATCCACGCTCCGTGCGTTCGACGAGGCGTTGAAGATGGACGGCGTCCACGGCATTGAATGCGATGTCCGACTCACGCGCGACGGCCGTCTCGTCGTCCACCATGACGCGCTGATCAACCGCACCTCGAACGGCGCCGGGCGCATCGCCAAGATGGATCTCGCCGAGCTGCGCCAATTCAATTACGGCACCGAGGACGACCCGCAGGAGCTTTTGCTTCTCGACGATCTGTTGGACCTCCTTCAGGATTATCCCGACAAGCACATCTACATCGAGACGAAGCACCCCACCCGCTTCGGGCCTGAAGTAGACGAGCAGACCGTGCGCACCCTTTGGTACCGCGGAATGAAAGAAGACCCGCGCGTCCACCTCATTTCCTTCTCCCACTCCGCGATGCGTTATTTCACCCACGTCGTCCCGGAGCTGGAGACGTTCTACCTGTTCCGCCTCCGCGAGAAGAAGTGGAACCCCACCAACACGATGCTCTCGCGCCCCTACGGAGTCGGCCCAGCCCTGGCCCACCTGCGCGGCAAGCCGAAACTGCTCGGCTACCGCGGCCTGAAGACGTACACCTGGACCGTCAACGAGCCCGAGCACATGCGCTGGTGCAGGGACAACGGCGTCAACGTCTTTGCCACCGACCACCCGCACATCGCAGTGGAGACTTTCCGCACCCCAGACACGGCCATGTGACCTGACCACGGTAGATTGGTCGATATGGCCAAGAAGAACCGCAAGAAGAAGGAAGAACTGCCCGAGGGCATGAGCCGCCGCCAGGCGAAGCTCGCTGCCCGCGCCGCAGAACGCGAAGCACTCCAGAAAGACCCCCGCCCGTACAAGGGTTTCAAAGCTGAGACTGACCTTGTCGCCCTGCAGGAATTCGTTCCGTCCGCAGTGGCGAAGGTGGATGTCAAGGGTACTGAAGTCAACATCGTCACCGTCCTGCCCGGTGCCGGTGCAGCCCTGCGCCGCCCGGAGGAGGACGGCGGCGAGCGTTTCGTCGCGCTCCAGGTGCAGTCCCACTCCCAGAACCCGAACCGCGACCTCGCCTACGCCCTGAACTGGGTGCTCGAGGCCGAGCCGGGCGCCACCCTGGGTTCCACTGCCGCCGACGGTAACCAGCCGGAGCTGAACACCCTGCTGGACGAGTCCACTGAGCTGGATATCACCGCCCACGACGACTTCAACTGGTGGTTCACCGAGTCCGCCGCCGGCAACCCGCAGGTCGCTCAGGCGCTGGCACGTGCCAATGACGCTGTGCTGCCGTCTGAAGAGATCGACGCTGATCTGCCGGGCTCCATCTGGTGGGTCAACCCGGGCGGCGGCAAGGCCCACATCCGCTGGGTCCGCCCGGAGGAAGACGAGCGCAAGATGCTCGACGCCCTGGCACGCATCGCCGCCCGCGGTGAGCTCAACCTCGGTGAGGGCACCAAATTCGCCGGTGCCTTCCGCACCCACGGCCTGCTCGTGCCGGTCTTCGATCTCGACCCGTCCGTCGCCGCCGATTCCTACGGCGACGCGCTGAAGAAGGTCAACGAGGCGATCGGCGCCGAATACGACAATGATGCCCAGCTCACCGCCGATGAGCGCAAGCAGCTGGAGAACATCAAGTCGCGCCAGGTCACCATTTAACGCTTCGAGGTCAGCATTGGCTTCTCAGTCAGGGCGCGCTGGTCTGAGCACGCGCCACCTCAATTTCATTGCGCTTGGATCCGCTATCGGCACCGGCTTGTTCTACGGTTCTGCCGATGCGATCAAGGCAGCAGGTCCGTCTGTACTTCTGGTCTACCTGCTCGGTGGCGCCGTGGTGTACTTCCTACTTCGCGCGCTCGGCGAGATGTCTGTCCGGCATCCCGTCAGCGGGTCCTTTGCGGAATACACCCGCGCCTACCTGGGCGGTGCCGCCGGTTATCTGACCGGCTGGATGTTCGCCTTCGAGATGGTCATCGTGGCCTTGGCGGACCTCACTGCCATTGGCATCTACATGGGATTTTGGTTCCCCGATGTCTCGCGCTGGGTCTGGATCGTCGCCGCTTTGCTCATCGTCGGCGCCGTGAATCTGGCCAGCGCCAAGGCTTTCGGTGAGCTGGAATTCTGGTTCACCGTGGTCAAGGTCGGCGCAGTTGTCGCCATGATTCTCGCCGGTGCGGCCGTGCTCATTTTCGGTCTGTCCACCGCGGAGACCACCGGCCCGGTGAACTTGGTCAACGACGGCGGATTCTTCCCCAACGGTTTCACCGGCATGGTCGCATCGTTCATCCTCGTGCTCTTTGCTTTCGGCGGCACGGAGATCATCGGCGTCGCCGGTAGCGAGGCCACCGATCCCAAGACAGCTGTGCCGAAAGCGGTCAACACTGTCCCGGTGCGCATTCTGCTCTTCTACGTGCTGTCCATCCTGGTCATCCTCATGATCAACCCGTGGCGCACGATCACCGGCGACGAGTCCCCCTTCGTGCAGATCTTCTCCACCCTCGGCGTCAATTGGGCTGCTGGCCTGCTGAACTTCGTGGTCATCACCGCGGCCCTGTCCGCCATCAACGCGGACCTCTTCGGCGCCGGCCGCGTGCTCACCGGCCTGGCGAAGCAGCACTATGCCCCGCGCATCATGGCCCGGACCGTCCGGGACGTGCCGGTCATGACCACGGTGATTTTGCTGTTCGTCATGGTTATCGGCGTCATCGCGAATACGCTGATTCCGGATCGCATCTTTGAGATCGTCGCCTCTCTGGCCACGTTTGCGACCATCTTCGTGTGGTTGATGATTCTGCTCGCGCATCTCGCTTCGCGCCGGTCGATGACCGCGGAAGACGTCGCCGACCTGGACTACAAGACTCCGCTGTTCCCGTACGGCCAGTACTTCGCCATCTTCTTCATCCTGTTCACCTTCGGGATCATGGTCTGGTTGCCCGAGTTCCGTGGCGCATTCTTTGTCGGCCTCGCGTTCAGCGTGGTGTGCGTGGCGATGTACTACATCACCGGCCGCCACAAGCTGCCGGAGCAGCCGGCGCCAGTGAGTGAAAGCTCTTAGCGCAAGCCGGCGAAGAGCTGCTCTGCGGCGACGTCGTCCCAGACGAGCACGCTGCCCACTTCGGTGTCGACGAAGTCGCCGATCGGCACTGTCTCCGTGTTCACCCCGCCGCGCAGTGTGAATGCCATGCGCGCAAGGTGCCACACGTGGTCGCCGTCGCCCACGATGAACATGCTGCTTCCTCGCAGCACCAGCGGCACAAGCCGGAACGGGTTGAGCAGCACAGCCGGTGACAGTGCTTTCTTCATCAGAACGCTGACGAATTCGCGCTGCCGTTCCACACGGTCGAGATCGCCCATCGCGGTCGCGCGGGTGCGCACGTACCCCAGTGCCGTCGGGCCATCCATCTTCTGGCATCCGGCCTGGATATTGATCTGGGCCAACGGGTCGTCGATCGGCTCATTCGGGCAGAGCTCCACGCCGCCGACCGCGTCAGTGATGCCGGCGAGACCGCCCATTCCGATCTCCGCGTAGTGGTCAATCCGCAGATTCGTCGCGTTCTCCACGGTCTCGGTAAGGAGTTTCGGCCCGCCGAATGCGAATGCCGCGTTGATCTTGTCCATGCCGTAGCCGGGGATATCCACATACGAATCACGCGGAATCGACACCAGCGTCGCTTTTCCGCCGTTGGGGATGTGCATGATCATGATCGTGTCTGTGCGTCCGGTGCCGATATCGCCGCCGGTGCCCAGGCGTTCCACGTCCTTCTCGGTGAGCCCCTCGCGTGAGTCCGAACCGACGATCAGCCAGTTCGTGCCCGCTGTATTCGCCACCGGATTATCCGGGAATGCGTCCACGCGGGTCAGTCGCGCGTCCACGAACAGTCCGCCAGCCACGACCAGAACGATCAGTAGGGACAGCAGCGTCGGGATGCACCCCACGCAGCCCATGCGCGGCCGTGGCACGCGAAGTTTCGGACGGTTCCGTTGCTTGGAGGCCGGACGCTCCGCCCGCACACGCCGTTCCGGTGACAGCTCCAACTCCGGCTCCCAGCGCTCCTCGCGCCTGGGCGAGCGGATGTCCCTGCGTCGCTGCTCATTGGCCAGCGGTGTTCGCCTCGGCTCGTACGCCGTGTCCTGCGGCATGTACTGGCGGGGTTGTGACTGTCGTTGCTGCCTAGTCTCCCTCGGCTGCAGAGTTTCCCGCACCGGGCGCTCGCTTCTTACCGGCCGCACCGTTCGCTCCGGCGACTCGTGTGGCGGCCGACTCGCGGACCGTTTCCGGATCGGGCGACCGTACCTGTCGATCAGCGGCTTCCCGTCTTTGCCCACGAGGAAATCCCCCGGGTTATCCCGGGGGTCGTTGGAGTGCGGGGTCGTCGACATGGGATATATCTTAAACCCCGCCCCCACTAGTCACAGTATTTAACGGTTGTAACAGCAGGGAACTTTACGGCGCTATGCACTGCATAGTTAGTGGGGGTTTGTCGCGCCGACCCGGGCCGCAGATGTTAACCCCAAATGTGAGTTACCCCAGATCGGAAAAATCGGGCTGAAAATCGTGACCTGGGGAAACTAAGTTTTGGGGTTCACATCTAGGGTTCACATCTAGAAATGGGTCTTTCACAACCCCAACCAACCAAGGTCGAGGAAGAGGTAACCGAGGTAGGCGACGGCGTCGATGAGGAAGTGGGCGAGGATGAGCGGCCAGACCTTGCCGCCGGTGCGGTGGTAGAAGAAGGCGAAGATGACGCCCATGACGAGATTGCCCACACCGGCGGAAAAGCCCTGGTAGAGGTGGTAGGTTCCGCGCAGGACGGCGGAGGCGGCGATGGCTGCCCAGACTGGGGCGCGAAGCTGCTTTAGCCGGGTGAGCAGCCACATCACCACGACGGTCTCTTCGGCGAAAGCGTTGGCGGCGGACCAGAGAAGCAGGAGCGAGACTTTGGCAGCGTCGGTGGCGGGAACGATCTCTTTGGTCCACCCCATCTGCAGCGACACCACGTAGAGGGCGAGTCCGGGGATGCCGATCAGTGCGGCTAGGCCGGCGCCCCAGGCCCAGTCACGCCAGCGCGGCCGCTGCAATTGGGTGCCGAGCAGATATAACGCCAAACCGCCCCAGGCCATGAGAGTCGCGGCCGAGGCGAGCTGCAAAGCGACATCGAGCCAGGACAGGGACGAGGCGGCGTCGTTAAGCACAGTGCGCTGGTGGTTGAGAGGGGTGGGGGACAGGGCGGCGTCGATAAGCTTGAGCCCCGCGCGCACGCCGGACATGCCGAAAGTGACGGCGAGGACGATGAGCACCTCGAGTGTGAGGCGGCGCCGGTCGGTGGTCATGGGTCAACTGTAGGCTGTGGAAGCATGAGCACGACGACCGTTGCGTACCTGGGGCCTGCCGGGACGTTCACTGAGGAAGCGTTGTGGCTGTTCCGCGACCACATTCCGGGTGAGATCACGCCGCTGCCTGTCGATTCGCCGTCGGAGGCGCTGAATACGGTGCGTGAGGGCCGCGCGCAGTATGCCGTGGTGGCGATTGAGAATTCCGTCGATGGAGCTGTGACCAGCACGTCTGACGCATTCGTGGAAGACGGCGGGGTGATGATCTACCGCGAGGTGGAACTGCCGATCAGCTTCGCCATCATGACGCGTCCTGGCCTCCCGTTGCGTGAAGCAACGCGTTTTTCGACGCACCCGGTGGCCCACCGCCAAGTCCGTCGCTGGTTGGAGGACAACCTGCCTGGTGCAGAGTTCACTGCCGCGTCGTCGAATGCCGCCGCCGCGAAAGCTGTGGCTGAGGGCGAGGCCGATGCGGCAGCCGCCCCGCGCCGGGCAGCGGACCTATTCGGGCTGGACGTCCACGCGGAGGGCATCGCGGACATGAGCGGGGCGCGCACCCGGTTCGTGCTGGCCGGGCCGACGGGCGTGCCCACGAAGCGCACGGGAAACGACCGCACTTCGGTGGTCTTCCAGCTACCGAATGAGCCGGGCACGTTGGTCGGCGCGCTGCAGGAATTCGCGTACCGGGGCGTGGATCTCACCCGCATCGAGTCGCGGCCGACGCGCGAGACGGCGAATACCTATAACTTCTATGTCGACCTCATCGGCCACATCGATGATGTTCCCGTCGCGGAGGCGCTGCGCTCGCTGTGGTTGCGGGCCACCACCATCGCGTTTTTGGGCTCGTGGCCGCGCTTCGATGGCGGCGGGGACGAGCGCATCGTCGACCCGCAACGACTGGAACAGGCAGAACAATGGGTCCGCGCGGCCCGGGAAGGAACCTCATGCTGATCTTGCTGCGTCATGGCCAGACCACGTCGAATGTGGAACACAAGCTGGACACTGTGCTTCCCGGCGCTGAGCTCACCGAGCTCGGCCGCGAGCAGGCGAAGGCGGCGGGCGAGGAGATCTTGGCCAATTACGAGGTCGACCGCGTCGTCTCCTCACAGGCGACCCGCGCGAAGCAGACTGCGCAGATCGGTTTCGGCGAGCGCTTCGCGGATATCCCGGCGATCGACGGCATTCACGAGGTTCACGCCGGGCGCTGGGAGATGCACAATTCGCGCGAGGCGCACGAAGCGTACCTGACCGCGTTCCGCGGGTTCTACCGTCGCCAGCTCGAGGCGCTTATCGACGGTGGCGATACCCTCGACATCTTCCTTTCCCGCTATAAGGGCGGTCTGCTCCCCCTTGCCGCGCAGGAGGGAACGACTGTGGCTGTGTCCCACGGCGGCGCGATCCGCGCCTTCGCGGCCAATGCCTGCGAAGTGAGCCCCGAATTCGCCGAGGTGAGCTACCTTCCCAACTGCCAGTACGTCGTGCTGGACCCGACCGCGGGTCCGACCGGCGATGCGGTGGCCGATTTCGGCCAGTGGCGCGTGGTGCGCTGGGCGGAATACCCGCTGCCCGACTAGCCCCAGCCGAGGTGGTGCAGCTCGTGTTCCTCGAGTCCGAAATAGTGCCCGACCTCGTGGAAGACGGTGACCTTCACCTCGTGGCGTAGCTCCTTCTCGTCAGCGCAGAGGTCCTCGAGGGCGTCTTTGTAGATGAATACCGCATCGGGGAGGAACCCGGTGTGGTTAGAGTGCTGCTCGGTCAGCGGGACGCCTTCGAAGAGCCCGAGGAGCTCGGGGTTGTCCTCGTTATAAGGCCGCGCCAGCACGACCATATTGGTCATGTGCCGGGCGAAGTCCTCAGGGATCTCATCGAGGGCATCGTTGATCATTGCCTCGAAGACTTCGTCACTGACGGGATCCATCATGGCTGAGCTGCAGGCGAGGGCGATGCGGAAGGCGCTGGCGAGGTCGAGCTTTTCGCGGCCTCCTGCTGGCGCTTCTGCTCTTCGCGCAGCGGGCGACGCTCCGGCGGGGCCTTCGGGGTGTGGCCGTCGACCTTGAGCGCTTCGCGGCCGTCCTTCGCCGATCCGGTGATCGAGGCGAATTTATCGTGCTTCGGCGCGACGAGGCCGCAGTTCACGGAGCGGCTGCCGCCGTCCCACGCCTGGGTGGAGATGGTTCCCCAGTACACCTGCAGGGTGGACTGGTACAGGTTCTCCTCGTTGCCCAAGTACTCCTCTGCGGCCTTGGCGCAGGCGGCGCCTAAGTGCTTGTCCTGGTCCTCCGGGGAGGGGGTGCGGTCGGAGAAAACTGGGTCGAGGTCGACGATCTTGGTCACCTCGATATGGTGCGGCTCGGTGCAGTCGACAGCGCGCAGGTTGTTGGCCTCGTCGGTGACCTCGCAGGTGCCGGGCTCAGCGACGCGGGCCTGGTCCTGCTCGGCGGCGGGGCCGGTGGTGAGGATCGGGGTGCCGTCAGAATCTGTCTCCTGCAACCCGCACAGCATGGTGCGGTCGCCTGCCGCCCAGGCTTCAGCCGGGGGCAGGATCGGGGCGATGGAGTAGCGGCCCGTCGGATCGTAGCGGCCGTTGAGATAACGGACGGATGCTGTCTGGCACAGCTCCTCGCGCAGCTGCGCCTGGCGCGTGGGATTCGGTGCCTCGGAATTCGGGCCGAATTCCGCCGTTGGGTACGTGTTCAGGTCTTCGCGGGAGGAGACCTCGAAACGGTGCTCGTTTTCGCAGTCCGTCTCCGTGAAGCCGGAAACGGTACCGTCTTCAGCGACATCCCAGGTCAGGCACGCGCCGCGGTCGGCGGCGGTGAAGGTGGGGGTGGGTTCTACGTCGTCCGTGGAGGTCTGCTGTGCGGGCGCGGCGGGGTCGTCGCCCGCCTGGTCGCTCACAGCGTAACCTGCCGCGGCGGCGTAGGTGCCCACGCCGAGAGCTCCGGCCAGTGTCGCCACCAAAATGGTGCGCAGGCCGGATGTGCTCAGAGAGGATTTCCGTGCAGCCATGGTGTCCATCATGCCTTATCTGGGGCCATGACCTAATCCCACGGGGTAGGGTTGATACCCGTGATCGATCTGAAGTTTCTGCGTGAAAACCCTGACGTTGCCCGCGCCTCCCAACAGGCCCGCGGCGAAGACCCGGCGCTGGTGGACCAGCTCCTGGCTGCCGATGAGGAGCGCCGCGCCAGTATTCAGAAAGCTGATGAGCTGCGCTCCGAGCACAAAGCATTCGGCAAGAAGATTGGCCAGGCAGCTCCTGAGGACCGCCCCGCACTCCTCGAGGGATCCAATGAACTGAAGGAGAAGGTCAAGGCGGCGGAAGAAGCGCAGAAGGCGGCAGAGGAGAACGTCGAAAAGCTCCAATACCGCGTTGCGAACATCGTGGAAGGTGCCCCTGCCGGCGGCGAGGAAGACTTCGTTGTGCTCGAGCATGTCGGCGAGGTCCCGGAATTCGATTTCGAGGTGAAAGACCACCTGGATCTCGGCGAGGCGCTCGGCATCATCGACATGAAGCGCGGCACGAAGGTCGGCGGCGCGCGGTTCTACTACCTTGTCGACGACGGCGCGTGGCTGCAGCTGGGCATGCTGATGCTCGCGGCGCAGAAAGCGCGCGAGGCCGGCTTCAAGGTCATGGTTCCGCCGGTGCTGGTGCGCCCGGAGATCATGGCGGGCACTGGCTTCCTCGACGCGCACGACGAGGAGATTTACTACCTCGAGCGCGACGATATGTACCTGGTGGGCACCTCCGAGGTCGCTCTCGCCGGCTACCACCGCGACGAGATCATCGACTTAGCCGACGGCCCTCTGCTGTACGCCGGCTGGTCCTCGTGCTTCCGCCGCGAGGCGGGCTCCTACGGCAAGGACACGAAGGGCATTCTGCGCGTCCACCAGTTCGACAAGCTCGAAATGTTCGCTTATTGCAAGCCGGAAGACGCAGAAGAGATGCACCAGAAGCTCCTTGGACTCGAGCGCGAGATGCTCGCCGCCGTCGAGGTGCCGTACCGCATTATCGACGTCGCCGCTGGTGACCTCGGCTCTTCCGCTGCCCGCAAATACGACACTGAGGCGTGGGTGCCGTCGCAGGGCACCTACCGCGAGCTGACGTCGACCTCGAATTGCACGACATTCCAGGCCCGCCGCCTGGGCACCCGCTACCGCGATGCGGACGGCAAGACGCAGACTGCGGCGACGCTCAACGGCACGCTCGCGACGACGCGCTGGCTCGTGGCCATCTTGGAGAACAACCAGCGTGCCGACGGCTCCGTGGCTGTCCCCGAAGCACTTCGTCCCTGGGTGGGCAAAGACGTTCTGACCCCGAAGAAGGGATAAAAACACACCATGCGCAGGTTCCACCGTCTATTCAATGTCCCGGATGATTTCGAACGTCCCGCCCCGCACCCGGTGGAATCGAAAGAGCGCTTCTACCAGGCAATCATCGGCGGCTTCAAGAAGATCATGCAGGCCCAGGGCTTGCAGTTCTACGTCAACGGCGCTGAGAATGTCCCCACTGAGGATGGCGCGCTGTTCGTGATCAACCACACCGGCTACTACGACTTCATCATCGCCGGTATCGGCCCGCACCTGCGTGGCAACCGCCTCGTGCGGTTCATGGCGAAAAAAGAAGTCTTCGACATGAAGATCGTCGGTGCGCTCATGCGCGGCATGAAGCACGTCCCGGTCGATCGCGCGGCTGGCGCGGCTTCCATCGTCGAGGCAACGAAGTGGCTGCGCAGCGGCGGTTTCGTCGGTATTTTCCCGGAGTCGACGATCTCGCGCTCCTTCGAGCTCGCCGAGTTCAAGACAGGGGCGGCACGCATTGCCCACGAGGCCGGCGTGCCGATGATCCCGACGGTGATCTGGGGTTCCCAACGCCTGCTGACCAAGGGCCTGAAGAAGAACCTCGGCCGCTCGCATACCCCGATCATCGTCTCTTACGGTGAGCCCGTGACCGCGACTGGCGATCCCGAGCGCGATACGCAGCGCGTCAAAGACGCTATGCAAGAGCTTCTCGATGCCAACCGGGACGAGTACGAGGACCGTTTCGGCCCGTTCCCGGACGGTCAGGCCTGGATGCCGGCCTCCCGCGGCGGCTCTGCTCCCACGCTCGAGGAGGCGAAAGAGATTCTCGCCCGCGAGCGCGAAGAGAAGCGCAAGCGGAAAGAGGCCAAGCAGGAAAAGCAGGCAAAAGGCGGTTCCTGATGAATGCGCCTCAGGGATACCGCGCTGACAGCCACGTTTTCTTAGTCCCGGAAGACGCCCCGGTCACACCGGTGCAGCCCGGGTGGCGCCGCGAGCACATGTACCGGCTGATCAAGACCACGGTGGCGACGGTGCTGCGCTTGCAGGGCGCGCGGTTCTACGTCCACGGCCTGGAGCATGTGCCTGCAGAAGGTCCCGCGATCGTGGCGGGCAACCACATCGGCTACTACGACTTCATCTCCGGGGCACTGCCCGGCCTGCTGCGCGGACGCCGTCCAACGCGGTACATGGCCAAAAAGGAGCTGTTCGACCACTGGTTCATGGGCCCTGTGTCCCGCGCAGTGGGCCACGTGGAGGTCGACCGTTCGCTCGGCGCCGCCAGTGTCGACGAAGCAGTGCGTCGGTTAGGAGAGGGCGAGCTCATCGGCATCTTCCCGGAGGGAACCTTGTCCGAGACGTTGGAGCTGACCCGCTTCAAAACTGGTGCAGCCCGCATCGCCCAGGCCTCCGGCGCTCCTCTGATTCCCGCGGCAACATGGGGCACGCAAAAATTCTGGGTGAAAAGCGGCCGTAAGGAAATGGGGCGCGCGCACCTGCCGGTGGTCACGGTCGTCGGCGAACCGGTGGATGTCTCAGGCACGGCGGAGGAGGCGACGGAACGGCTGAAAGGGGCCGTCGATAAGCTGCTGATTGAAGCGCGGAAGCTGTACGCCGAGCTTGAAACTGGGAGGTAGAACGTGGTGGCGCCGAAGCTGATCGTGAGCGATATCGACGGCACGTTGCTGGACAGCAATGGTCGCGTGAGCCCCCGTCTGCGTGACGCACTGGCCCGTGCCGTGCGCGCAGGGACGAAGGTCGCGCTGGCCACGGGCCGGCCGCACCGGTGGCTGGCGCCGGTGCTCGACCAGCTTCCGTTCACCCCGATGTGCGTTTGCGCGAACGGCGCGGTGGTCTACGACCCGGCGCGCGATGACGTGCTGCACCGCCACGAACTGGACCCCGAGACTCTCGCGGACCTCGCGAACACAGCGATAGACGTGCTTGCGGGCCACACCGACTACGGCTTCGGCGTCGAGCGCGTCGGCGATTCCGCTTTCGACCCGGAAGACCAGTGTTTCCTGATCACCCCTGGTTACAGCACGGATTTGTGGGATATCGGATACGGCGTCGTCGGTGTCGACGAACTCGTGTCCGTGCCCGCCGCGAAAATTCTCGTGCGGCACAAGGCGATGACTTCTGCCGAGCTGTTCGACCTCATCGCTCCGGCTGTGGACCCCGCGCGTGCGCACGTGACCTATTCGATGAATGACGGGCTGATTGAGATCAGCGCGCCGGGCATTAACAAAGCGTCTGGTGTGTCGATCGTGGCCACTGAGCTGGGCATCGACCCGTCGGATGTCGTGGCATTCGGCGACATGCCCAACGACATCGAAATGCTCGCGTGGGCTGGAATGGGCGTGGCGATGGGAAACGCTGCACCGATCGTGCACGACGCCGCCGATGCGACCACCGCGTCGAACGATGATTTCGGTCTCGCCCGAGTCATCGAGCAATGGTTCTAGCCCGTACGGTTAAATAGCCCCATGCCGTTCATCGCCGCCATCGACCAAGGCACAACGTCGACCCGCTGCTACATCACCACCGCCGAAGGCGACGTGGTGGGAACCGCGCAATTCGAGCACGAGCAGATCATGCCGTGTGAAGGGTGGGTCGAGCACGACCCACGGCAGATTTGGCGCAATACGCGGCGCGCGCTTTCAGAGGCGCTTGTCGACGCCGACTTGGAGCTCGAAGACGTCGACGCCGTCGGCCTGACCAACCAGCGTGAGACCGCCGTGATCTGGGATAAACGGACCGGCCGGCCGATCTACAACGCGATTTGCTGGCAGGACACCCGCACCGAAGAATTCGGTCCCGAGAATGCGCCGAAGGACCGCTACATGCGCAAAACCGGTCTGCTGGCCAACTCGTATCCGGCGGGGCCGAAGTGGGCGTGGATCCTCGACAATGTCGAGGGCGCACGCGAGCGAGCGGAGAAGGGCGAGCTGCTCGCCGGCACGGTGGACACATGGCTGATCTGGAACCTCACCGGCGGTGCGCACAGCAGCAAGAAGGGCGGGATGTTCGACCTATTTACCTCCCGCAGCCGTGTGCAGCACGTCACCGATGTCACGAATGCGTCGCGCACGCTGCTCATGGATCTAAAGACCCTGGACTGGGACGAGAAACTGTGCAAAGAGATCGGCGTGCCCCGCGCGATCCTGCCGGAGATTCGTCCCAGCTTCGGGTCTTTCGGTGCGATGCGCCGCAAGAAGGGCACGCGTGATGTGCCGATCACCGGTGTGCTCGGCGACCAGCAGGCCGCGTTGTTCGGCCAGGGCTGCCTGGGCGAAGGTGAAGCGAAGATGACGTACGGCACCGGCCTGTTCATGTTGCTCAACACCGGCGACGAGGCGCAGTTCTCCGACCACGGCTTGCTCACCACCGTCGCGTACCAGGAGGCGGGCAAGCCGCCGGTCTACGCCCTGGAAGGCTCCGTCGCCGTCGGCGGTTCGCTCATTCAGTGGCTGCGTGACCAGCTGGGGATCTTGAAATCCGCCGCTGAATCGGAAACACTCGCTTCGCAGGTCGACGACTCAGCAGGAGTCGTCATCGTTCCCGCCTTCTCCGGTCTGTTCGCCCCGCGCTGGCGCCCCGATGCCCGCGGCGTGATCACCGGCATCACCCGGTACACCGATCGCCGCCACATCGCCCGCGCGGCTCTCGACGCGACCTGCCTCCAGACAGTCGAGGTCGTTCGTGCGATGGAAGCCGATTCCGGGATCACGGTGGACAGTTTGCGTGTCGACGGAGGTATGACCGGCAACGACCTGCTGATGCAGATGCAGGCCGATGCCCTCGGTGCCAATGTGGTCCGCCCGGACAATATGGAGACCACCGTGATGGGTGCCGCGAGCGCCGCATGCGTTGGCGCCGGTTTCGCGGACAAACCGCTGAGTCTCGGCGGGGAAACGACCTGGGAAAGCAAAATGGCCGGCCCCGATCGGGACCGGCTCATCGCGCAGTGGGAAGAAGCGGTCTCCCGCTCCCTCGACCTCGCCTAATTACTTCTCGACGTTCACGTCCACGTTGCCGGTGTTCGCCGAGTAGGTGATGTTGCCGCGTTCGAATTCGATGCGGGCGTCACCATTCTTCGCCGCGCCGTCGCTCTTGACGGGGCGACCCAGCGGGCCCAAGTCCATGCCCTGCTTGAGCCACGCGTTGGCGATCTTCTCCGGCATGACGATCTCTTCACCGTCACCGGTCAGGATCGCGATGCCCTTCTCGAAGAAACCGTACTGGTCGCCGCCCACGCCCTGGATAACCCCGTCGAGCTTGCCCAGCGTCGGCTCGAGCTTGCCCCAGGTGTCCTTGGCTTCCTCGCTGCCGACCAGGTTGACGACCTGGCCCACCACGGGGCGCATGCTGCTCAGTGTCATGCCGGGCAGGATCTCGAGGTTCGCGATGTGCTGTACCTGGCTCGGCAGCATGTCGTTCGCGGCCGCTGCCAGAAGCAGCGCACCGGCGACGGTGCCGGCAGCAGCGGCAATCGCCGTCGGGTCACCCGAGAGAACCTTCTCGAAGGAGATCGCACTCGAGGTCTTAGTCAGGTTGTTGATCGTGGTCGTCGATCCGTCCTCATTCGCGACAGTCCCAGTGGTGTTTGAATCAGACTTGTTCGAGTCAGAGGTGCTCGAATCAGAAGTGTTCGAGTCACTCGAGTCACTGCTCGGCTGCGACGGCTGCCACGGCGACGTGCTGCCGCCGTTGGTCTTGTCGTACTTTTCCTTGGCGTAGCGGCGGATGGTGTCCATCTGCGCGTAGAGGTTGTCGCCCGGACAATCGTTGTGGTGGAAGTCGCGGTGGGCGTTGATATTCGGGAATGTCTTGCCCTGGCCAGCCCCGTACTTGGAGCCGGGGAAGCTGAAGTTAGCCTGCAGGTAAGAGCTGCCGGTCGGGTCGAATTTGGCCACTGCGGCCTTCCAACCGATGATCTCACCCATGGCGCGCAGCGCTTCCTGGCTCGGGGTGGCCGAGTTGTAGTCGCCCATCATGGATACACCGAAGGTGTGCTGGTTGAAGGCGCCGACGTGTGCGCCTTCGACGGCGCGGTCCAGGCCGCCTGCGCGGCCTTCGTAGATATTGCCGTACTTGTCCACCAGTGCGTTGTAGCCGATGTCGCCCCAGCCGCGTGTCACGGCGTGGTACTGCCAGATGCCACGGACGACGCCCGGTGCCTGTGCCGCCGAGTAGTTATTGGAGCCCGCGGTGTGGTGCACAGTCGCGGCCTTGACCGGCTCGGTGTAGGTCGGGTTGCTGCTGCGGCCAGCGCCCCAAGTAGAACGGGAGACAACGCGCGGCATGCCATTGGCGTTGGACTGCGCCGGCGCGATCTCGCCGTCGACAGTGCCCTCGCCGCCGTTGATGAACACAGCTTCAAGGTCATCAGCACTGGTTGGCTGCGCATTCGCCGGTGCCTCCGGTGCCTCCGGTGCCTCCGGTGCGGCCGGAGCTTCCTCCGGCAGTTCCTCGACATCTGCGACAGGTGCGATGTCGCCGAGGTTGGATGGCAGCGCGCGAGGCACATCGCCAATTGCTGCTGGGGTACCCGGATCCGGGACAGTCGGCAGGTCGACGACCTCGGAGCTCGGCAGGGCTTCGTCGTTAAGCGCTGGCTCTTCCGGCACGTCCGGGATCTCGTCCTGGTCGGTGACGGTCTCGGCCATGTCGAGGTTGGTCTCGGCCATGTCGAGGTTGGTCTCGCCCAGGTCGACGTTGGTGGTCGAGACCTGGATCTTCTTCGTCGGTTCGACGTAGATCGGCTCGGTGCCCTGGACCTCGGTTCCTTCCGGGCCGGGCTCGGGGTCCATGCGGTACCACTCCGACCACGTGCCGTCGGCACGCTCGGCGCGGACGTACGCCGCGATGTCGCGCTCGCCTTTCCACGTGAGGCCGAAGATGGAGAATTCCTCGTCGCGGGTGAATTCCTTCACCGTGCGGGGCTCGTCGCCCTCGCCCTGTGTCGCGATGGCTGCGTCCTGCACCACGACGTTTTCGCCGTCGCCGAAGGAAGCAGACGAGCTGGTGACATTCACCTCGCCGCCGCCCACGTCTTGGGTCTTGAGGATCTCGTTGCCGCCGAATGCGCCTGCGGCGACAAGCGCGATGGAGGTGACGGCCGCGAGGACCGGGGTCTTCCTGGCAGAAGACGGATTCAGCCGACGTCGTTGTTTCACGGTGAACGCTCCTGAGTAAATAGTGACAGCTGTGACTAATCTAGATCCTAAGCGACGAATGTGAAAACTGTGGTCAATGTGATTTTGTGGCGTGTCGCGTGTGCGCCATCCACCACCGACCGCGCCCCGCTAGCCTTGGGCCTATGACTTATGACCTCATCGTCGTCGGATCCGGGTTCTTCGGCCTCACCATTGCCGAGCAAGCAGCGAGCGAATTGGGCAAGCGCGTTCTTGTCGTCGAAAAGCGTGCCCACATCGGTGGCAACGCGTACTCCGAAGCTGAACCCGAAACCGGCATTGAGGTCCACAAATACGGTGCCCACCTCTTCCACACCTCGAATGACCGCGTGTGGGAGTACGTCAACCGCTTCACCGATTTCACCGACTACCAGCACCGCGTGTTCGCCATGCACGACGGCACGGCCTACCAGTTCCCGATGGGCTTGGGCCTGATCAACCAGTTCTTCGGCCGCTACTACAGCCCCGACGAGGCCAAGGCGCTCATCGAGGAGCAGCGCGAGGGCAAGGACCCGGCCGAGGCCACCAACCTGGAAGAGCGTGGCATCGCGCTGATCGGCAAGCCGCTCTACGAGGCCTTCGTCAAGCACTACACCGCCAAGCAGTGGCAGACCGACCCGACCGACCTGCCACCGGAAATCATCTCCCGCCTCCCGGTGCGCTACACCTTCAATAACCGCTACTTCAACGACAAGTACGAAGGCCTGCCCGTCGACGGCTACGCCGCCTGGCTGGAGAAGATGGCCGAATCCGACCTTATCGACGTCAAGCTCGAGACCGACTGGTTCGACGTCCGCGACGAGCTGCGCGCCGAGTCCCCCGACGCCCCGGTCGTCTACACCGGCCCGCTCGACCGCTACTTCGACTACTCCGAGGGCCGTCTCGGCTGGCGCACCCTCGACTTCGAGCAGGAGGTCCTCGACACCGGCGATTTCCAGGGCACCCCGGTGATGAACTACAACGACGCGGACGTCCCGTACACCCGCATCCACGAGTTCCGCCACTTCCACCCGGAGCGCGACTATGGCGACGACAAGACCGTCATCGTCAAGGAGTACTCCCGCTTCGCCGAGGACGACGACGAGGTCTACTACCCGATCAACACGCCCGAGGACCGCTCGAAGCTAGAAGCTTATCGACGTCTCGCCGCCGCCGAATCCCGCGACAACAAGGTCCTGTTCGGTGGCCGTCTTGGCACCTACCAGTACCTGGACATGCACATGGCCATCGGCGCCGCCCTGTCCGTCTTCGACAACCACGTCCGCACCTACTTCGAAGACGGCAAGCCCATCGACCAGCCGCGTGGGCACTAGGAGAAGACCGTGGCTGAAGAAATTTTTGTGCACCTCTCGTGCCCGCACTGCGCCAGCGTGATCGAGCGCTATTTGGTGGTCGCCGCCGAGCGCGACGCGCTCGCCCCGCCTCGGCAGATGCTGATGCGCTAGGGCATTTTTGCTTATCGACGCTCCCCCTCACGCCCATTTCCCAAACGCCATGCAAACGGGTTTCAAAACGCCAACTGGATGGCTTTCGAAATGACAACCTGCCGGTTTTCAAAACGCAAACCAGATGCCTTTCAAAATGACATCCTGATTCTTCTAGCTGCTATGATAACACTCCACGAGTGGCGTGTACTTGCCGCGTCTTGCGGATGGAGAATTGGAGCGAGCGCTCAGCAGCTCACGAGCGCGGAGGACGACAAGATGACGATGCCGTGGCCGACTGAAGACGAACAGGGTCGCACGCTCGACAATGACACGTCGCCAGGAGACCAGATCTGGGTATCCGTGGCGCTCGCAGTGGCCGCCGTGCTCGTCGGGGGCTACTTCATTGTCCAAGCGCTGGGGGATGCCGCGGCAGATCCCTGGCAGCCGGTGGTGTACGCAGCGATCACGCTCCTGTTCGTCGGGAATTCGATCCTCGGCGTCCGAATTGGCATTCGTACCAGGCGTTACCTTCGTGCGAGGGGGCTCGATGACCGAGGGCGGCCACTGTCTCGGTAGTGAGAGCCTGGTCTGATGGATCGCGGCACGCGCCAGGCGAAGGGGCAATTTATCTTCACCGGCTCGACGGCACCCGGGGCGGACGCGACGAGCCACTCGGGCGCAGGCCGATTTGCCCGCATAACTATGTCGACGATGACCTTGTTCGAGACCGGGGAATCCGACGGGTCGGTTTCTCTTGCCGCAGTGGTCGCTGGTGATTCGCTGCCGTTTTCCGCTCCCTCGTTAACGCTGCCTGAACTCGCTGAACGTGTGTGCCGAGGCGGATTGCCGTACAACGTTGGTCTACCGCTCGAAGACGCGTTAGAGAACGTCCGAGACTACGTACAGACTGTCGCGGACGTAGACATCCATGCTCCTGACGGCGTGAATCGTGACTCTGAGCGTGTGAGGCGGATGATCCGCTCGCTTGCCTGCGGTGTCGGCACAGAGCTTGAGCTGCAAACCATTGCGACCGATTCCGATTCGTCGCGCGTAACCACACGGGACTATCTCGACGCACTAGCGAGCATTTTCGTCTCCGTGGATCAGCCAGCGCGGTTCACGCACTTCGCTCAAAGGCGACGCTTCGGAAGGCGCCGAAGCGCCACCTCGCAGACCCCTCCTTCGCCATGGCAGCACTCGATCGCGGTCCGGAGCACCTGCTGCGCGATCCCGCATATTTCGGCCAACTCTTTGAGTCCCTCGTGGTACATGAACTGCGGGCGCTCACGGGCAGAACGGTCTACCACGCTCGTCTGAACACGAAATTAGAGGTAGACGCGGTCGCGAACGCCGGCGGCCGGGACGTGCTCGTTGAGGTGAAGCTCGGCTACAGTCCCGAGGTAATCGATCACGCCGCCGACACGCTCAAACGGTTCGCTGGCCAGCTAGAGGACGATCCGGCGTTGGTGGTCATCACTTCTGGTGGCCCGGCCATCCGACGCAACGATGGCGTCACGGTGATCCCGATCGGGGCGCTGGGACCGTAGCAATGGCGCGCGGCGCACCGCAGCTTAGAAGGGAGGTAACCCAAGTGTGGCCTTTAGCTGCCGCAGCTGTTGCCTTGAAAAGGTCTAAGCGGTTATCGCGCTTTTTTGCGATTCGGAGGTGCCCAAGGAGAAAACGTCACGCGATTGCAGGCATGCCCACTCTTTACTATCTCTTGCTATCTTTACTATTTGGCTCTGCCGGCGCGAGGCTTATGCCAGCGCGTGCCTGCCCGCGGCCTCCGATTCAACAACTGTGTCCGGCTCGCAATGGCCTTTGAAGATCTGCACTGCACCCCACGCCGCGACGATGAGCGGCAGCGCGATGAACATTAATGCCGGCATGTGCGTGACCATTTCGTCGAGCATTGCGTTGCCCGTCGCTGGGCACAGCGGGTTGGCCACGGTGAACAGCAGTGTCAGGACGGTGACCGGCCAGTGTATGGGGGAGTGCAGCCGGCACACCGATCAGCCGCGTGGGCACTAGGGTTAGCGGATAGCGCCCACGCTGTTGATGACCATGTAGATGCCGACAATCGCCGCGACCCAGAGGAGCGTCACCTTGGCCTCGTACTGAAGGCGGGGGATGGCCTTCTCAAGGCGAGGGAAGAATCTCTGTCCCGCAACGAGCGCGATCGCCGCCAAGATCACGGTCGGCGCGATCATGACCCCGCAGTACGCGGCGATGGCTGCTACCTGTCCTGCCATCGGGGTGTCCCAGTCGCTGATGATTCCCATCGCCGCGATATAAGGCAGCATGGTCGCTGCTTCCGTCACGGAGGCTCCCAGCCCCAAGATGATCATCTTGGGCAGGCTGGTTTGGATGGGCTTGTTCAGCTGCTTCGGTAGCTCGCCCGGGGCGGGTTTGACTGGGTCGGGCGCAAAGATCCCGAAGATGGCGAGAATTGCTCCCATTACGAGGGTGATCCAGGGGAAGACGGGCGTGTCGGTGATTCGTTCTACGTACGAGCCGAGGCCAGTGAAGCCGAGGAGCATGGCGACTCCAAGGGCGAAATACACCGCCGCGACGGTGAGCAGGTAGGCAGCGAGCGCGGGCATGCGCACGTTTCGCCACATGAGAATGAGTGCCAGAGGGATGACGAGCGTGCCGATGCTCAAGCTGTCGAGCAGAGCTAAACCGACGAGCGGAAGGAGGGAGTGCATGGCGGGAAACCTTTTGTCGTACGTTCGTAAGGGACTCTTACGAACGTACGACAGGCTAGGCTTGTATGCAACCATGAATGACTTTTCGCTGGACCACCAGTTCTCGGAATCGGCTGCTGCCGTTGCGGATGCGACCATCCGAATTATCGCGTCACGCGGCCTCGATGCAGTCAGCGTGCGCGAAGTGGCCAAGGAATCCGGATTCGCCGCGGGATCCGTGCAGTACCACGCCTCAAACAAGGAGACCCTGCTGGCTCACGCGTTCATTCGCTCCTTTCGGCGGCAGAGTGCCCGCGTGCGTGCGGTACAAGAGCCCGACAATGCATTCGAGGAGTGGGTTGTACGGCTTTCTGAGCTTCTCCCCCTCGGTGGCGAGCGATTCGAAGACGCGGCGATCTGGGTCACCTACGGTTCGGCCTCGGCAACGCGTGACTGGATAGCTGAGCTTTACAGCGAGGTGCTCCGCGGCTTTCAGCTAACGGTCGTAGAGGCGCTAGGCGGCAAGGGCAACGCCGAGCGTAAGTCGCGGCTGATCACGGCACTGGTGAACGGCTTGGCTATTGACAACCTGAGTACTCCTGAGTCGGAAGCAGATCGTGTCGTCGGCGACCTCCGTGAAGGCCTTCGCTTGATTCTCGGCGGCTAGCTTCCTTGTGTTGCCGAAAAGCATTCGCGCACGCGAGATGCGAGACAAACAATCGTCGAAATGCAGCAAGGCTGCCGCGGGTGGTGCTACAACCCAGCTGACGCTGATTCCGTGCTCAACGAGGTGGACCGCAAACTCTCCGGTTCAACGACCGCTTCTGGCTCGCTGCGGTCTTTGAGGATCTGGACCGCTCCCCACGCCGCGACGATGAGCGGCAGCGCCATGAACATGAAGCCCGGCATGTGCGTGACCATTTCGTCGATCGTGGCGTTGCCGGTGGCGGGCCAGAGCGGGTTGGCCACGGTGAGCAGTAGCGCCAGGACAGTGACCGGCCAATGCATGGGGGAGCGCGGGCGGCACACGGTGAGCACGAACGGGATGAACCAGATCGCGTAGTAGTTCTGCATCAGCCCGCTGACCATGAAGCCACCGGCGAAGCACACAGCGATCGCCGTGAAGCTGAACATCACCGGGTCGACTTCCTTCCAGCGCCATAGCGTGACAACGGCTGCCAGCGTCCCCACGAGCGTCAACACCGTCAGCGCCATCACCGTCGCATCCGACCAGCCGTGCACGATGGCGAGCCCGCCGATCGAACCGTTGAACCGGGGGCGGGGTTCGCTCAAGTAGGGGACGAGGTTGGTGAAAAACAGCTCGGGCTCGGCAATGGTGAACCAGCCGATCGCGAATGTGACGATGGAGACCAGCGCCGCAACAGCGACGACGGCGACTTGCGCGAACGCCAACGACACGATGAAAAGGACGCCGAACTGCGGCTTGATCGACACCGCGATGCCGGCCACGATGCCAGCGGCCCACGCCTCCGGGCGGTTGAAGTGCCCCTTCCAACCGACACCTTTTTCACGCAGGCGCAACGAAAGCCACACGAACAGTACCTCGAGCAGCAGCATGAAGCCGTTGATATTGGTCAGTGCCAACGTGAACTGGACAGGCTCCGGGGTGATGAAGAAGAAGGACACGGTGAGCGGGAACGCGAAGTGGAACCAGCGGCGGGAGCCCATCCACGACGCCAATGCGATCGCGCCGATGATCGAAGCCGCGCCCAAATAGGCCATTACGGCTCGGGCCATGGACTCAGTGGGGAACAACGCCACCGGTGAGATCAGGACGGTGCCCGCCGGACTGTAGAGATAGTGCGGCATATCGATGGTGTAGTCAGAGTTGAACACCGGCTCGCCCGCCCAGTATTTATTTGCTGCGGTCCAGATCGGCGTGAAGTCCGTGCCCGGATTGATCAGCGGGAACATGAACGCCGAGCGGAGAAGTACGAAACCCATCAGCGTGTAGAGCAGCGGGATTGCGATGCGGTGAACCGGTGCGCCCGCGGCCTCAGTGGCGCGGCGGGTCGCAGGGGAGTCGTCGATAAGCACAGCCGGGAGATTAGCACGCCGAAATAGAATAATGAGCCTCCCAAAATGACCATAAGGTTAACAGCAGTGTTCATTTCGAAGCCATTAAGTGAACGGCCCATGAACACAGCTTCCGCGGCAACATTCGATCTATTTTTATTCACGCTATTGTGCCTGCATAGGGCACGGTTATTTGTTTGAAGGTTATCAATGCTTGTTGCTCACCAACCATCTGCTAAAGTTAACGCCAGGTTAACAACGGGCGAAAGCTCGAGACCTTGCCCCGGGGTTCCCCTCGGGCGCATCTTCAATTTCATGGCAATCAGCATTACGAAAGGAGGATGCCATGATCGCAATCAACAACATTTCCAAGGACCTGCACGCTCGGTTCGATGAGGAGCTCGGCGCACACATCGTCGAGACGATCTTCCGCGACACCTTGAGCGAGCACCTGCAGCGGGCGAACGTGACCGATTGGGTTCCCGTGCTTGCCGGCCGCGATGCAGCTGAAAAGCTCTCGCGCTTCGCAGACGGCACCCTCGATACCGGTGACTTCTCCGGATCCCTGGTTGCCGCATAAAGCGATCCGAATCTGCCCCGTCCCAGCCCAGCTGGCACGGGGCTTTTTCGTATCATCCATTGACAGGCCCGCTCGCGGAATCGGAGGCCGAGTCAACGTCGATCCACTCCTATCGCTTTGGGCGCGGCTTCACCGAGTTGTAGCGGTGAGTAATGGAGTGGTTGTCCGGGACGGAATCCGAGCTATCGCGCTTGAAGAAGTGGATCTGGTGTCTGTGCCGCTCTCATTCACGCCCGACGCTACTAAATATGGGTCAATGCGGATACCGATGCACCTTCCTGTGCTCGAACCAGGCCCAAATCAAAGAAGCCAAGAACAACAGTGGCGTAATCCATGCCAGACGATGCCACCAATGTGCTCCAAAATATGATTCATCAGCACTTAGTCCTGCTAGATAATTGATTACAAGCGTTGCGATGAACAGAACTACAACGACAGTAACGCTCCACCAGTAGGCTGCGCTTTTCTGTTTACGCATCAAGGCCATCCTCCTAAATACATGTTCGCTGGTTTAGCGCGAGTTTGCGTGGTTAGTCGTCTCCCCCCACCCGGATTACATCGTTCGGCTGAAGTCCAACATCAGGGCACCGTGGCGCTCACGCACGCCAGCCCTTTTTTGAACATGATGACCCCTTTTCCAGATTTCCAAGATGCCCGGCTCGTCACCGGCTTGCCTCAAACCTACGGCGAATGAAAGTAGCAAGGCGCTGCAAGTTTCAGCGGGTGACCCGCTAAACCCGCAGTGTACTATTTCACCCCGCTATGCACTCCGAAACCGGAAGAGCCGTTTTAGTCGTTATTACGGTCTCGGTCCCGCGCGCCGGGGGAGTGCATTTCTGGCCCAGCTATTAACGTTGAGTCCGTGAATGACATGAAAGCCGTGGATGTCCTGCAACGCATTCTGCTGCCCCGGAAGGGTGAGCCGCACGATGTGCGGATGCTTTACCTGATCGAGTCGGAGCAGAACACGAAGAGGGCGAGCTGGCCCGACCGGACGCGGGTGACCGTGCCGGAAGGGGCGGAGGTCTCGTTCCAGACGTACTTCAACGCGTTCCCGGCGAGCTATTGGCGTCGCTGGTCGCAGCTGGACACGGTGGTGCTGGCCATGGATGTTGAGGGTGCGGCGACGATCTCGGTGTACCGCTCCAAGCACGACGGTGTGCGCATCGCGGTGACCAATGTGGAGGCGCAGGACGAGCGGGTGGAGATCCCGCTGAAGCTGGCCAATTTCGAGGACGGCGGTTGGCTGTGGTTCGACATCAACGCGGAGTCGGACGCGACGATCGCGAATGCGGGCTGGTGCTCGCCGCAGGAACCGGATCAGCAGGTGCTGCCGGACGGGACGACGATCGAACCGTCGGAAAAGAAGGTCGCGGTGGGCATCCCGACGTTCAACCGCCCGCGCGACGCGGTCAACGCGCTGCATGCGCTGGCGGAGGATCCGCTGGTGCTTGGCGCGATCACGGATGTGCTCATGCCGGACCAGGGCAACCAGCACCCGGCGGACGAGCCGGACTTCGCGGAGGCGGAGGAGAACCTCGGCGGCCGGTTGAAGATCTTCAGCCAGGGCAACCTTGGTGGCTCGGGCGGCTACTCCCGCATCATGTACGAGGCCCTGCACCAGACGGATGCGCCGTTCATTCTGTACATGGACGACGACATCGCCATTGAGCCGGATTCGATCCTGCGTGCGGTGCAGACGGCGCGCTATGCAAAAAGCCCGATTCTGGTGGGCGGGCAGATGCTCAACCTGCAGGACCGCAGCCAGCTGCGCACCTCGGGCGAGCAGGTCAACCGCGCGGACTTCATGTGGGGAGCGGCGCCGCACGCGGTGTACGACCACGACTTCGCCAAGTACCCGCTCGGCTACGTGGGCACGGAGGAAGAGGACCTCGACCCGCGCAAGACCACGTCGCGCCCGCTGCACCGGCGCATCGACGTCGAGTTCAACGGTTGGTGGATGTGCCTCTTCCCGCGCGTGGTCGCGGAAAAGATGGGTCTGCCGCTTCCGCTGTTCATCAAGTGGGACGACACGGAGTACTCGCTGCGCGCAGGACAGGCAGGCTTTCCGACGGTCACCTGGCCCGGTGCCGCGATCTGGCACATGGCCTGGGCGGACAAGGACGACGCGATTGATTGGCAGGCGTATTTCCATATGCGCAACCGCCTGATCGTTGCGTCGATGTACCTGGACGGCGAGCCGAACGGCCTGCTCAGGTCCATGCTGCGCTCGAGCTACAAGCACTTCATGTGCATGGAGTACTCGACGATGGCAATCCAGATCGAGGCGATCAAAGACTTCCTCGCGGGGCCGGATCAGCTCTTCGACATTCTCGAGTCCTCCTTGCCGCGCATCCAGGGGGTGCGCAAAGACTACTCGGACGCGCAGATCATCGAGTCGGCTTCGGACCTGCCGGCGCCGACGGGCGCGCCGGGCGTGCCCACGAACAAGCTCGGCGGACGGTTGGCCAAGGTCAAGAAACTCCCGTGGGCAGTGAAGTCGCTGCTGCACATGCGCAAGGACGAAGACCGCGCGCATTGGGAGGCACCGCAGCTCAACCTCACGGCTGAGGAAGCTCGCTGGTACACGCTCTCGCGCGTGGATTCGGCGACGGTGTCCACGGCGGGCGGCACGGGCGTGGCATTCCGCAAGCGCGACAAGCAGCTCGCGCATGACCTGATGGCAGAAACGCGCGCCCTGCACAAGCAGATCAAGGAGCGGTGGCCGGAGCTCACCCACGCGTACCGGGAGGCGAAACCGCAGCTGACCAGCCACGAGAACTGGGAGAAGATCTTCAATGAGCAATAAGAACTCGTGGGATAGCAAGGAAGCGGAAGTCCTCGAGCGCATTCAGGGCGCGCTTTTCGACGCCCCGTGCGTCCTCCCCGCCGCACGCGGCATGAGCCACTTTGGCGAGCATGCCCTGGGGTGGATGGGGATCGCGGGGGCGGGCGCGGCCGTCGATAAGCAAAGGCGACGTAAATGGCTCGCCATGGGCGCGGGTGCCTTCACCTCCCATGCGGCGTCGGTGGTGCTCAAGCGCATTGTCCGGCGACGCCGGCCCGATGATCCGCGGGTGAAAATCGGTGTGGGAACTCCGTCGAAGATGAGTTTCCCGTCCTCGCACGCGACGTCGACAAGCGCTGCGATGGTTCATCTTGCCGACATCACCGGGTCGAAACTCCCGTACGTCGGAATTCCAATTATGATGACCTCCCGCATGGTCCTGGGGGTGCATTACCCCACGGACACCCTGGCCGGCGCGCTGCTCGGTATCGGGGTGGCACGAGCCGCAATCAACATTGAGAGGCGAACAGCGTGACACAGCCTGTAGACGAGCCGTTTCTGAAGTCCGAGCCCCACACCGAGGGCGTCGATTACAACCGGAAGAAGACGGCTCCGAAGAACCTGCCGGACGCGATGATCAAAGGCCTGCGGCCGAAGCAGTGGGTCAAAAACGTCCTGGTGCTCGCCGCGCCGCTGGCCGCGGGCGCAGACGCGTTCACGTCGCGCACCTTCATCGATATCGCGCTGGCGTTCATCGTGTTCTGCTTCGGCGCGTCCTCGATTTACCTGGTCAACGACGCGCGCGATGTCGACGCGGACCGTGAGCACCCCACGAAGCGCTTCCGCCCGATCGCGTCGGGCATGCTGCCGATCAACCTCGCGTACGTCATGGCCGTTGTGCTCATCGCGCTCGCGATCGGCCTGTCGTTCTTAGCTACGGACGGGCGCGCGCTGGCCACGGTTGTCGGCGTGTACATCTTGCTGCAGCTGGGCTACTGCTTCGGCTGGAAGCACATCCCGGTGATCGATATCGCGCTGGTCTCGTCGGGCTTCATGCTGCGCGCGATGGCCGGTGGCGTGGCGGCGGGAATCGACCTCTCGCAGTGGTTCCTGCTGGTCGCCGCATTCGGCTCGCTGTTCATGGCGTCCGGTAAGCGCTACGCGGAGCTGCTGCTGGCGGAACGCACGGGCGCGAAAATCCGCAAGTCCCTGCAGGGCTACACGCAGACATACCTGCGTTTTGTGTGGACGCTGTCCGCGACAGCCGTGGTCATGTCGTACGCGCTGTGGGGCTTCACGCTTAGCGACGGGGTCGAGGAAGGCCAGGGCCTGTGGTACCAGATTTCCATGGTGCCGTTCATCATCGCGATCCTGCGCTACGCCGCAGAGGTAGATAGCGGCAACGGCGGCGCGCCGGACGAGATCGCGCTCGAGGACCGCGTCCTGCAGGCGCTCGCCCTGCTGTGGATCCTCGCGATCGTGATGGCTGTCTACGTCGCGCCAGCGATGGGTTAATATATCGCGCATGGAAAAACGCGCCCGCATATCGCTGCTTGTATCGGCAGCTCTTGCGGGCGTTCTCGCATTTGTGGGCGGGTGGGCCCGCCGCTGGATCAGCGATGATGGCCTGATTGTGCTGCGCACGGTGCGCAATATCCTGGCGGGCAACGGCCCAGTCTTCAATCTCGGCGAGCGCGTGGAGACGAACACGTCGACGCTCTGGCAGTACCTGATCGTGGCATTCAGTTGGGTACCTGGCCTGCGTCTCGAGGACGTGGCCATGTGGCTGGCGCTTGTGCTGACCGTGATCGGCGTGGTTTCGGCGACGATGGCGTCGGGCACACTGTGGCAGCGTGTGCATCCGGGGCTGGTCGCGCCATTCGGTGTGATCATCTATATCGCACTTCCGCCGGCGCGGGACTTCGCCACCTCCGGTCTCGAGTGGGGATTGTCGCTGGCATGGATCGGTGTGTGGTGGGCGCTGCTGGTCAAGTGGTCCGCCGGCGGGCGGGCTGAACTGTGGCTTGCATTCTGGGCTGGGCTGTCATGGCTGGTCAGGCCCGAACTGGCACTGTACGGCGGCATCACCGGGATCGTGCTGCTCGCGACGGCGCGAACAGACTGGAAGCGGATCGGCCTGATTCTGGCGGCGGCATTGCCGGTGCCGGCGGCCTACCAGATCTTCCGCATGGGCTATTACGGCCTGCTCACCCCGCACACTGCCGTGGCGAAATCGGCATCTGGTGCTCATTGGGGCACTGGCGCAGGCTACGTGTGGGACACGGTCAGCCCGTATGCTCTGTGGGCACCGGTGATTGTCGCTGCGGGGCTCGGCATCTACTGGGCGCTGCGTTTGTCCTCGCGGGAGAAGCTCGTGGCGGCGGTCGCGGTCGGCTGCGGTCTGCTGCACCTGCTCTACGTCGTGCGGGTCGGCGGCGACTTCATGCACGGGCGCATGGTGCTTCTGCCACTGTTCGCGATGCTGCTGCCGGTCGCGGTGGTGCCGCTAACTCTGGTGGGCGGCATCTGTACTGCGGCCCTGGCGCTGTGGGCGGGCATCGTGGTTGCGCGTGGTCACGAGTTGGGTTTCGAACCGTTCGAGGCGGACCCGGAAAATCTGACCATCGTCGACGAGCGGGAGTTCTGGACGGCGGTGCTGCTGCGCGAGTCGGGCGATCCGCCACGGTATAAAGAGGACTTCCTAACCAGCGACCTGATGAACGGGTGGACGGAAGCCGTCGAAGAAGCGGAAGCCAAGAATGCGGGTGCGCTCGCGATCATTCTGAAGCAGAAGGACCCGTTCGTCTACGACTGGGTGGCGCTGGATCGCGTGGGGAAGGATTCGGACCTGCAGAATATCGCGCCCACGGCTTACCTGATCAACCTGGGAATGATCAGCGCGAATGCCGACTTGGAGATGCGCGTGCTTGACGATGTCGGGTTGGCCACCCCGCTTGCGGCACGCCAACCGCGCATCGAGGACGGCCGCATCGGCCATGACAAACAGTTGCCAGGGCATTGGAAATTCGCGGACACAGCTGTGGACGTGGAGGGGCTGCTGGGGAACGACGACGATAAGCAGAAAGTGCGTCAGGCGCGCGCGGCATTGCGCACGCCTGAGGTCGCTGAACTGCTGGCCACTTCGCGCGAGCCGATGAGTGCCGAACGATTCATGGCGAATATGAAATTCGCGCTGACGAAGGGGCGCACCCTGGAAATCGCTTCGGATCCGGCTGTGTACCTCGATGAGGAAACGAAAGCTCGCATTGCGCGCGGCGAAGACGTCGGTCTATCTGGACAGCGAGTTGCCTGGCCAGCGGACTAGTAGAGTTAGAATTCAGAGATTGATAACATCACGGTAACGCTTTGCGATACACCTGTGTGTAATCCTGAAAATCTTTGACTTATCTGATTGGTGGACACATGAACGCGACTAAGTCTCTCCGTCGTTCGCTGCTGGCCCTGCTCATGGCGCTCGCCGCAGCAATGACGTTGATGGTGGCGACTCCGGAAGGGGCCAAGGCTGCCGATAACCGCGGCTGGCTGCGCCGCGATGCCACCGGACACTGCACCTGGGATCCGGTCAAGTACTGGGTCCAGCGCTGCGATGTGTACTCGCCGGCGATGAAGCGCACCATCCCGGTGCAGATCGTGCCGGCCGCACGTGGCGGTAATGCGGGCCTGTACCTGCTCGACGGTCTCCGCGCGACGGAAAAGACCAACGCATGGGTCAAGGACGTCAACGCTGCCGCGGTGTACGCGAACTCCAACATCACGCTGGTCATGCCGGTCGGCGGTGAGGGCTCCTTCTACGCCGACTGGGCGTATGACCCGAAGTACGGCGAAGGCAAGCCGTACCTGTGGGAGACCTTCCTGACCCGTGAGCTGCCGGGCTACCTGCAGCGTCAGTTCGGTGTTTCGCCGTCCAATAACTCCATCATCGGCCTGTCCATGGGCGGCACGGCGGCGATGAACTTGGCGGCCAAGCACCCGAACCAGTTCCGTCAGGTCCTGTCCTTCTCCGGTTACCTGACCACCACGTTGCCGGGCATGCAGACCTTGCTGCGTCTGTCGCTGCTCGACGCGGGCGGCTACAACCTGAACGCGATGTACGGTTCCCTGCTCAACCCGAACCGTTTCGCCAATGACCCGTTCCTGAATATGGGCGGCCTGCGCAACAGCGACGTGTACGTCTCCGCCGGCTCCGGCACCCCGGGTGCGGTCGATGCGAAGTACCTGCCGCAGCACCGCGCTGCGGGCATGGCGCTCGAGTTCGGTTCGATGGTGTCCACCCGCGTCTGGGAGGCGAAGGCGCGTGCGCAGGGTCTGCGCGTCACCTCCGACTACCCGGCGCAGGGTCTGCACAACTGGGACCAGTTCGGCAGCCAGCTGCACAAGACGAAGGGCCGCGTGCTCACGCACATGAACGCGTGGTAAATCGCCGCTAGATTCACCCTGGGTGACGGTGACTGCAGATACAGCTGTGGTCATTGTTTTCCAGGGTTTTTCTGTGTTCACGGCGTGTCCCTGCGGTAAAGTCTCAAGTGAAACTTAAACTTCATCACGAAGACCGGGCCCGGCCTGGGGGAGGGGAACCCCCAGGGCGGAGCGCCCGTTAGTCCGCCATACCGTCAAGCAATAAAAGGGCTCTCTAACATGCGCTTTACACCCCGACGTTCTCCCCGCAAGGTCACCAAAGGCCAATTGCTCGCAGTCGCCGCAGTTCCCACAGCTCTCGCTGTCGGGGTAGCAGTCGTGCCGGCTGTCGCGCAGAACGGCTCCTCCGACCTGTCCAGCTCCCTGTCCTCTGGCCGAGGCATCTCCGACGGCCTGCGCCCGTCCGATCCGCCGCCGCGCACGCCGATCGAGGTTGACGAGCACCCGCAGATCGAAGGTCTGCCCGAGGGCGTGTCCGTCGACCGCATCGAGTGGCTGACGCAGCGCCGCGTCGCCGTGTTCATCAATTCTCCGTCGATGCCGGAGAAGCCGATCCAGGTGCAGATCCTGCTGGCCCGCGACTGGCACTCCAACCCGCAGGCGAAATTCCCCGAGGTGTGGGCGCTCGACGGCCTGCGCGCACGTGAGGACGATTCCGGCTGGACCATCGAGACCAATATCGAGCAGTTCTACGCTGACAAGAACGTCAACGTCATTCTTCCGATCGGCGGCGAGTCCTCCTTCTACTCCGACTGGCAGAAGCCCAATAACGGCAAGAACTACAAGTGGGAGACCTTCCTGACCAAGGAGCTCGTCCCGCTGCTGAACAACCAGTACCGTTCCAACGGCAAGCGCGGCGTCGTCGGTCTGTCCATGGGCGGCACCGCCGCAGTCAACCTGGCGGAGCGCAACCCACACCTGTTCAACTTCGTCGGTTCCTTCTCCGGCTACCTGGACACCACCACCACCGGCATGCCGATGGCTATCAAGGCGGCTCAGAAGGATGCAGGCGGCTACGACTCCGAGGCGATGTGGGGTCCGCTGGGCTCCCAGGACTGGGTCGACCACGACCCGAAGCTGGGCATCGAGAACCTCAAGGGCAAGACTGTCTACGTCTCCGCCGGCTCCGGCCAGGACGACTACGGCCAGCCGGGTTCCGTTGCCACCGGCCCGGCAGTGCCGGCTGGTGTGGGCCTGGAGGTCATCTCCCGCATGTCCACCCAGACCTTCGAGCGCTACGCGAAGAAGGCGGGCGTGCCGATCATCACGCGGTACCGCCCGTCCGGTGTTCACGCCTGGGATTACTGGCAGTTCGAAATGACCCAGGCATGGCCGCACATCGCCGATGCCCTCGAGGTCTCCGAGGTCGACCGCGGCGCGGACTGTGCGCCGGTCGGCGCCATCGCCGAGGCCACCAAGAACGGTGTGATCGGCAGCTGCGTCACCAACGAGTACGACGTTGCCAGCGGCAAGGGCAAGGCCGAAGAATTCCGTGGCGGCACCGCATTCTGGTCCCCGGAGACCGGGGCGCAGGTCCTGTTCGGTGCCATCCTGGCCAAGTACAACGCACTTGGCGGCCCGGCTGGCTGGCTCGGTTTCCCGAAGACCGGCGAGCTGAAAACCCCGGACGGCAAGGGACGCTTCGTCCACTTCGAGCACGGTTCCGTCTACTGGACTCCGGACACCGGCGCGCAGGCGATCCCGGGCGATATGTTCGCCGCATGGGGCAAGTCCGGTTACGAGAAGGGCTCCCTGGGCTACCCAGTCGAGGAGGCCAAGCCAGCGGACGGCGGCTACGTCCAGAAATTCGAGAAGGGCTACCTGACCCGCAACCCGGAGAAGGACGGCAAGACCGACCACTTCTTCGTGTTCGGTGCCATCGGCGCCAAGTACGGCGAGATGGGCGGCGCCCGCTCCGACTTGGGCTTCCCGAAGGACAACGAGAAGAAGATCAAGGGCGGCTTCTTCCAGGAATTCGAGAAGGGCAATATCTACTGGTCGCCGAAGACCGGTGCCCACGTGATCTACCACGGTGAGATCTTCGACCACTGGGGCAAGAACGGCTGGGAGCAGGGCAAGTTCGGTTGGCCGACCTCCGATATGAAGGAGATCCCGACCGGCGGCCTGACCATCTCCTTCGAGAACGGCACCCTGGACCAGATCTTCGGCCAGGTCCGCGAGCGGAAGAACTAAACGGTATGCGCAAAACAGCGATCGCAGCGCTCCTTTCGGCGGCGGGGCTCACCCTCGCCGCATGCGGGGGCGCGACTGTGGACAGCGACGACGTGACGGAGACTCAGTCTCCGGCGGTGCCGAGCTCCGCGGAACAGACGACCACTGCGACGAGCACGGAAGCATCGACTGAGTCCAGCTCCGCAGCACCTGCCGCGCCGGCCGACGACCCGGCGGCGGGCGAGGGTGCGGCGAGCGAGGTGGAGAACACCCCCGACGCCGCACCGATGCGCCCGGAGACGGACGAAGCATTCCTGGAAGCTCTACGCGAAGGCGGAGTCAACGTCGAGGGAAATGAGGAGCAACTGGTAGGTACGGCTCGTACCATTTGCGACGGAAGTACCGTCACGCGTGACGCGGTGGCCGGGCAGCTCGTCGAGCAGCAGGCTACGGACATGGACGTCGAAGAGCTGTCCGAGCTCATCGAGACCGCGGCACGCGATAACCTCTGCTAAGCAGCTAGAAGGAGGGCCGCACGCTCGTGCGTACCCGGAGAGTTCTCACAATCATTGCCGCGCTCGCCGTCCTCGGCGTCATTGCATTCGGCGCGGCCCAATGGCTCGGCACGGGCGATAGCCCGCAAGCGCCTTTTCCTCCCCGCCCGCAGGAGACGAAGGCCAAGGAGCCGGACTGGTGCCCGGCGGTGGAGGTCATCTCCGCGCCGGGTACGTGGGAGTCGTCGAAGGACGATGACCCGTTTATGCCGCAGGCGAACCCGAAGAGCTTCATGCTGTCCATCACGAAGCCGCTGCAGGAGCAGTACGACATCAACCATGTCCGTGTGTGGACGTTGCCGTACACCGCGCAGTTCAAGAACATCCAGACCTCCCACGGCCGTAAAGAGATGAGCTACGACGACTCGCGCAACGAGGGCACCGACCGGATGAACGCGGAGCTGCGCTTTATCGACGAGACGTGCCCCTCCACCGAGTTCATTCTCGCCGGGTTCTCCCAGGGCGCGGTGATCGTGGGTGATATCGCCAGCGACATCGGCAACCATCGTGGCGTGGTCGCCCCGGAGAAGGTTCGTGGTGCGATCATGATTGCCGATGGACGCCGCGAAAACGGTGTGGGCATCAACCCGGGCAACCCGGTCGACGGCATCGGTGCGGAGATCGCGCTGCAGCCGCTCAACCGCGTCGTTCAGGCGGTCGTGCCAGGCGCGACGATGCGAGGCCCGCGCGACGGCGGCTTTGGGGCACTCAACGACCGGGCGATCGAGATCTGTTCGCCCGCGGACACCGTGTGCGACGCGCCCCAAGACGTGGGCAATGCGTTGGGCCGCGCACGCGAGCTCGTGGAAGCCACGGGCGTGCACGCCATGTACGCATCGAATCCAGACGTGATTCCTGGCTCCACCGCGAGCCAATGGGCCGTAGAGTGGATTCGCGAAAGTATTGACAGCAAAAACTAACTAGAAGCCAAGGAGCACACACCATGGATCTCGAGCAGCTGCTCTACCAGTTCTACGACGACGACAAGATCGATCTGCCGCCGGAACTGTCCCTGTTCCAGCTGTGCGAGATGCTCTACCAGGGCAGCGCCGAGATGGGCACCGGCGAGGTGCACCAGCTGCGCTACTGGGACTTCTCTTCAGACCGCGACGGCGTGGCCGTGGACTACACGCGCGACGAGGTGATCACCCGTATCAAGGCGGTGGCGGCGCGCCTGCAGCAGACCGGGCAGCCGGGCGACCGCGTGGCCATCATGGCGGCGAATTCGCCGGAGTACATTTTCGCTTTCATGGGCGCGATCTACGCTGGCCAGGTGCCGGTGCCGCTGTACGACCCGAATGAGCCGGGCCACGGCGAGCAGCTCACCGCGGTGCTCGCGGATTCGAAGGCGGCGGCGGTGCTGACCAATAATGCCGGTGCCAAGGCGACTCGCACATTCTTCGCAGAGGTCCCACGCTCGGAGCGCCCGCGCATCCTCGTCGTCGATGCGCTGCCGGATTCGCTGGCTGAGTCCTGGACCGCGCCGGATGAACCCGTCGACGGCGACGCCGTCGACGAGGTCGCGTTCCTGCAGTACACCTCCGGTTCGACGCGTCTGCCGGCGGGCGTGGTGCTCACCCACCGCGCGATTCTGACCAACGTGCTGCAGATTTACGACGCGGTAGAGCTAAAGATGCCGCTGCGCCTGTCCACGTGGCTGCCGCTGCACCACGACATGGGCATTATCCTCACTGTCTTCGTCACGATCATGGGCATCGAATTCGAGCTCATGGGTCCGCGCGATTTCATTCAGCAGCCGAAGCGCTGGGTCGACCAGATCACCAAACGCGAGCAAGACGAAGAGGACGAGACCTTCATCTACACCGTCGTGCCTAACTTCGCGCTCGACCTCGCCGCACGCTACGCGGCACCGGAAAACCCGGGCGATTACGACCTCTCCGGGCTCGACGGCCTGCTCGTCGGTTCCGAGCCGGTGACGAAGGCAGCGGTGGAGAGCTTCGTGGACGCGTTCCGCGATTCCAAGCTGGACCCGCAGGTCATCCGCCCGTCCTACGGCCTGGCGGAGGCGACGCTGATTGTCTCCACGCCGCAGACCGAGGAGCGTCCGCTGTTCAAGAGCTTCGACCGCGAGGAGATCGGCGCAGGCCGCATCGTCGAAACAGAAGACGGCATCCCGTTCGCCTCTAACGGCCAGCCGGTGCCGGACATGCGTTATGCCATCGTCGACCCCGAGACCCACGAGGAGGTCGAGGAGGGAGCGATCGGCGAGCTCTGGCTGCACGGCGACAACGTCGCAGCCGGCTACGAGGGACGCGAAGACGACACCAAGCAGACCTTCGGCAACACCTTGCGCGGCGAGGAGGGATGGTTGGCCACGGGCGACCTCGTTGCCTTCTACCAGGGCCATCTCTATATCACCGGTCGTATCAAGGACTTGGTCGTCATTGCGGGCCGCAACCACTACCCGCAGGACATCGAAGCCACTGTCATGGAGGCATCCGACCACGTGCGTCCCGATTCGGTGGCGGCGTTCGCGGTGCCGGGAGAGGACGTCGAAAAGCTTGTTCTGCTCGTTGAGCGCGTCGAGGGTGCCGACGAGGCCGCCGACGCCCTTGCCGAGGACGCGATCCGCGGCGCGGTGACGAATAAGCACGGCATCAGCCCGGACGTCGTCCGTTTCTACGCGCCGAACGAGATCGCGCGTTCCAGCTCTGGCAAGATTGCTCGCGTGGTCAATCGCGGGAAGTTCCTGCAAGAAAACTAACGCGTTAACGCGTCGACCGCGGTGCCCGATAGATAGGCAGTAGGAATCAATCGATCGAGAAAAGGACGTAGGGCTAAAGCATGACCGAAAGTGAGCTCACCACCTGGTTGCAGTCGTGGATCGCGGATGCGACGGGGGCTGACACGGTCGATCCGTCCGTCCCGCTCGATAACCTCGGACTTTCTTCGCGCGATGTTGTCGTGCTCTCCGGCGAGCTCGAGCGCCTGCTGGACATCAAGCTCGATCCGACGGTCGCGTACCAGTACCCGACGGTGGAAGCGCTCGCGCACGGTCTGCTTTCGCCGACGGCAGGCACCGCGCAGAGCTTATCGACGTTTGGTTCTGCCTCCCCCGCCCGACGCAGCGCAGGTGTGGGCTCTGGCGATATCGCCATCGTCGGCCGCGCCGGGCGTTTCCCGGGGGCGGCGAATGTCGATGAATTCTGGGACATGCTCGTTGCTGGCCAGTCCGTCACCGGCCCGCTGCCGGAAGGCCGCTGGAGCGAGTACTCGCAGGACCCGGTGATGTCGGCGAAGATGCGCGAGCAGAATGTCCAGGGCGGCTACCTGGACGATATCCGCAGCTTCGACAATGAATTCTTCGGCCTGTCTCCGCTCGAGGCGGAGAATATGGACCCGCAGCAGCGCATCATGCTGGAGCTGGCATGGGAGGCGCTCGAAGACGCGCACATTCCCGCGAATGAGCTGCGCGGCGAGTCCGTCGGCGTCTTCGTCGGCTCGTCCTCGAATGACTACGGCATGCTCATCACTTCGGACCCGGCATCTGCGCACCCGTACGCGCTGACCGGAACGTCGAGCGCGGTGATTCCGAACCGGATCTCGTACGCCTTCGACTTCCGCGGCCCGTCGATGAATGTGGATACGGCGTGCTCCTCGTCGCTGGTCTCGGTGCACCACGCGGTGCGCGCCCTGCGCGGCGGTGAAGCTGATCTGGCGCTGGCAGGCGGCGTGAATATTCTCGCCTCCCCGTTCATCTCCACGGCATTCGCCGAGCTCGGCGTGATCAGCCCGACAGGCAAGATCAGCGCGTTCTCCGATGACGCCGACGGCTTCGTCCGCGCGGAGGCAGCTGGCTTCATCGTGCTCAAGCGCGTCGAGGACGCCATTGCCGACGGCGACGAGGTGCTCGCCGTGATCAAGGGCTCGGCCACCAATTCCGACGGCCACTCCAACGGCCTGACCGCCCCGAACCCGGAGGCGCAGGTGGACGTGCTGCGCCGCGCGTACGCTGATGCCGGCATCGACCCCGCCACGGTGGACCTGGTCGAAGCCCACGGCACGGGCACTGCGCTCGGCGACCCGATCGAGGCGACCGCCCTGGGCCAGGTGCTCGGCGTGAATCGTGCGGATGCGGACCCGCTGCTGCTCGGCTCGGCGAAGTCCAATATCGGCCACTCCGAGTCCGCCGCCGGTGTCGTGGCCATGATCAAGGTGCTCGAAGCTTTCACTCGCGGCACTGTCCCGCCGACGGCGAATTTCACCGAAGGCAATAAGTTCATCGATTTCGACGCGACGAAGATCGAGGTCGTGGAAGACCCGCGCGAGTGGCCGGAATACTCCGGTCGACGCGTCGCCGGTGTCTCCGGTTTCGGCTTTGGTGGCACGAACGCGCACGTCGTGGTCAGTGATTTCAAAGCCTCCGACTACGAGGTGCCCGAGCGTGAACCGGCCGCCGGACTCATCGACCCGACGGACCCGGATTTGGTCTTGCTACCGGTCTCTGGTCTGCTGCCTTCGCGCCGCCGGGAACTGGCCAGCACCATTGCCGAGTCGCTCAACGACAAGACGGACCTGCGGGCTGTCGCGCGCACGCTCGCTGCGCGCAACCACGGCCGTTCCCGCGCGGTCGTCGCTGCATCCTCCGTCGACGAGGCGCGCAAGCGTCTGGGGTATGTCGCTGAAGGAAAGGTGACGCAGGGAGTCGCGTCGGCGGATTCGCCGTCGACGTCTGGTCCTGTGTTCGTGTATTCCGGTTTCGGCTCCCAGCACCGCAAGATGGTCAAGCCGTTAGTGGAGCTTTCCCCGGCATTCCGCGCGCGGATGCAGGAGTTGGACAAGGTCGTCGACTTCGAATCAGGCTGGTCCATGCTGGACATCATTCTCGACGACGAGCAGACCTACGACACCGAGACCGGCCAGGTCACCGTCACCGCGATCCAGATCGCGCTGACTGATCTGCTGGCCAGCTACGGCATCACCCCGGCCGCCACGATGGGCATGTCCATGGGCGAGATCGCCGCCGCGTACGCCGCCGGCGGCATCAGCGCCGAGGATGCGATGCTCATCGCCTGCACCCGCGCACGACTGATGGGTGAGGGCGAGAAGACCGTCGAAGGCACCGACCAAGAAGGCGCGATGGCCGTGGTGGAGCTGTCGCGGGAGGAGCTGGAGGCCTTCGTCGATAAGCATCCTGAGGCTGCTGGCGTCGAACCTGCTGTGTACGCGGGCCCGGGCATGACCACGGTGGGCGGCCCCGGAAAGGCCGTGGACTACCTGGTCGCGGCGCTCGAGGAAGAGAGCAAATTCGCGCGCAAGCTGAATGTGCGCGGCGCGGGCCACACGAGCATGCTCGACCCGATTTTGGGTGAGCTCGCTGGCGACATTGCTGACATTGAGGCGAAACCGCTGCGCATTCCGCACTTCGGTTCCGTCGACGGCACGCACCGTGCGGGTGAGACGATTCACGACGTCGATTACTGGATCCGCATGACGCGCCAGCCGGTGCTCTTCCAGGATGCGACGGAGGCTGCGCTCGCCGCTGGCCATACCACGCTGGTGGAGATCTCCCCGAACCCGGTGGCGATCATGGGCATGATGAATACCGCATTCACCGTGGGCAAGCCCGATGCGCAGCTGTTGTTCGCCTTGAAGCGCAAGGAGAACGAGGTGGCCACGCTGCTGGACCTCGCCGCGAAGCTGTACGTTGCCGGCATGCCTGTCGATTTCGCGGCGCTGGCCGGCGACGGTGCGCGCGCAGATGTCCCGCACACGCCGCTGCACCGCAACGACCTGTGGACCTCGGCGCGCCCGAGCTCGTCTGGCTCCGGCCCGCTTGGCCCGAAGGTCACGCTGCCGGACGGCACGATCGTCTACGCAGCGCCCGCCGACCAGATCTTCTCCGCGATGCAGGTCGTGGAACTCGCTGCCGCTGAGGTGGATGCTGGTGCCCGCGTCGTTGCCGCTGAGGAGCGTGCGCCGCTGCCTGCCGCCGGCGAGCTGACCACCATGGTCCGCCGCGGTCTCGGTGGCCTGACCATCAGCGTCTACAACGGTGCGATCCTCGTCGCCGAGGGCTTCGCATCCACGCTGGACCTGGGCCAGACGACGCTTCCAGGCGTGACCGATGCGCCGCAGCCCACGCCGGAGGTGAAGGCCGCCCGCGAGCAGCTGATCCGCGGTGCCACCGATGATGTCGACGTGGTCCGCTGGGACCCGGCCACAGAGACCGTCGAGGAGCGCCTGCGCTCCATCGTCTCCGAGTCCATGGGCTACGACGTCGATGATCTGCCCGATGAGCTACCCCTGATCGACCTGGGCCTTGACTCCCTGATGGGCATGCGCATCAAAAACCGGGTGGAAAATGACTTCCAGATCCCGTCGCTGCAGGTCCAAGCGCTGCGCGACGCCTCCGTCGCCGATGTGATCGCGATGGTCGAAGAAGCCGTTGCCGGGCAGTCCGACGTGCCGCAGCCGATGGCGGAGAATGACCCGAACCGCGATCCCGCCCAGGCAGTGGAGCAGGCGAAGGAAGCAGGCGCGCCCGCGGGCACCGGCGTCGGCGTCGCACCGCGCGACGCATCTGAGCGCATGGTCTTCGGCGCCTGGGCTAAGCACGCAGGCAAAGCTGCCGCGGGCGTGACCTCGCAGCTGCCGGAGATTGATCGCGAGCAGGCCGAGAAGATCGCCGCGCACCTGACAGAGCGCTCCGGCATCGAGGTCAGCGCCGACGACGTGCTGGCCGCCGATACCCTCGAGCCACTGGCCAACACCGTGCGCGAAGGTCTGGAAAGCCCGGTCGAGGGCAATATCCGCGTTCTGCGCGAGCGCACTGACGAGACGACACCGTCAGTGTTCGTCTTCCACCCGGCTGGCGGATCCAGCGTGGTCTACCAGCCGCTGACCCGCCGCTTGCCCGACAACGTGCCGGTCTACGGTATCGAGCGTCTTGAGGGCACCTTGGAAGATCGCGCCGCGGCTTATATCGCGGATATCGAGCGCCTTGCCAACGGCCAGCCGATCGTGCTCGCCGGGTGGTCCTTCGGTGGCGCGCTGGCCTACGAGGTCGCGCACCAGCTGCAGAGCCGCAAGGGAACCGACGCTGAAATCCCGGTGAAATTCATCGCCCTGCTGGACACCACCCAGCCGTCGAACCCGACCCCGGACACCCCTGAGGAGACGCGCAAGCGCTGGGAGCGCTACGCCGCATTCGCGAAAGACACCTACGGCCTCGACTTCGAGGTGCCGTACGAGCTGCTCGAGACCGCGGGCGAGGACGCGATGCTGCAGATGCTCGCCGACTTCCTCGCCACCACCGATGCTTCCGAGCACGGCCTCGCCGCGGGCGTGCTGGAGCACCAGCGCGCATCGTTCGTGGACAACCAGATCCTGGCCAAGGTGGACATGCAACGCTGGGCTGAAGTGGACCTTCCGGTTCTGCTCTTCCGCGCCGAGCGCATGCACGACGGGGCGATCATGCTTGAGCCCGCCTACGCCGAGATCGACCCGGACGGCGGCTGGGGCGCTATCGTTGAGGACCTGACCATTGTGCAGCTGCCGGGCGACCACCTGGCGGTTGTGGACGAGCCCGCGGTGGGGATCGTGGGCAAGCACATCGCCGAGTGGATCGCTGAGGTGAACTAGAACAATGACGATGACGACCGAAGAGAAACTCGCCGACCTACGCGACCGCCTCGAACGCGCGCAGGATCCTGGCTCCGAGCGCGCACGCAAGCGCCGCGACGACGCCGGGCAGACCACGCCGCGTCAGCGCATCAATGCGCTTCTCGACGAAGGGTCGTTCGTCGAAACCGGCGCCCTTGCCCGCACGCCCGGTGATGACGACGCGGTCTATTCCGACGGTGTGGTGACGGGCTATGGGCGTATCGACGGCCGCCCCGTCGCCATCTACGCCCACGACAAGACCGTCTACGGCGGTTCCGTCGGCGTGACCTTCGGCCGCAAGGTCGTCGACGTGATGGAGCTGGCTATCAAAGTCGGCTGCCCCGTCATCGGTATCCAGGATTCCGGCGGCGCACGCATCCAGGACGCGGTGACCTCGCTGGCGATGTACTCGGAGATCGCCCGACGCCAGCTGCCCCTGTCGGGCCGTTCGCCGCAGATCTCCATCATGCTGGGCAAGTCCGCCGGCGGCGCCGTGTACGCTCCGGTGACCACCGACTTCATCGTCGCGGTCGAGGGCCAGGCGGAAATGTACGTCACCGGTCCCGCCGTCATCCGCGAGGTCACCGGCGAGGATGTCTCCTCCGCGGAGCTCGGCGGCGCGATGCAGCAGGAGCAGAACGGCAACGTCTCCGTCACCGTGCCGAGCGAAGAGGAAGCGTTCGACTTTGTTCGTGACCTGCTTGGCCACCTGCCCACCAGTGCGTTCGACGAGCCGCCTGTGGCGTGGGCGCCCGCCGACGAGGACTTGGACGATTCCGCCCTCGACGAGTTCATGCCGGACGACACCAACGCCGGATACGACATGATGGACCTTTTGGTCCAGCTCGGCGACGACGAGGAAATCCTCGAGATCCAGGAGAATTACGCCCCGAATCTCATCTGCGCCATTGGGCGTATCGACGGCCGCCCCGTCGGCTTCGTCGCCAACAACCCCATGCACTTCGCCGGCTGCATTGACGCCGATGCCGCCGATAAGGGCGCCCGGTTCATCCAGATCTGCGACGCCTACAACCTGCCCCTCATCTTCGTCGTGGACACCCCGGGCTACCTGCCCGGTGTGGACCAGGAGAAGGTCGGTCTGATTCACCGCGGTGCGAAGCTCGCGTTCTCGGTGGTGCAGTCCACCGTGCCGAAAATCTCGCTCATCGTCCGCAAGGCCTACGGCGGTGCGTACGCCGTGATGGGCTCGAAGAACCTCTCAGGTGACCTGAACTTCGCGTGGCCGACCGCGCAGATCGCCGTGATGGGCTCTGCCGCTGCTGCGGTCATGATCCAGGGCAAGCAGCTCGCCGCCATCGAAGATGAGGCGCAGCGCAATGCCATGAAGAAGATGTTCATGGACTTCTACGAGGAGAATATGACCTCCCCGTACGTCGCCACCGAGCGCGGCTACCTCGATGCCATGATTCAGCCGTCGGAGACCCGCCGCACTCTGCGCCGTGCACTACGCCAGCTGTCCACCAAGTACGACGCTGACCTACCGAAGAAGCACAATATTCACCCGCTGTAATCCTGTCCGTAACGATTGTGTAACGTGCCTGAGGATCGTCACGATAAGCCCTACAGAAAGTTGAACGATCTCCAATAGGTAATGACAGGAGGAAACATGCTCAGCAGCGCACTCGATCTCGGTTCCGAGCTCATCAACTACCTCGTGTGGGCATTCCGCGCGATCTCCAGCGGCCGTCTGCCGTTCTAAGAGCGTCGAGCGCTCACACGGAAACGGTCGCTCGATGCGGCCGTTTTGTATACACTCGGGCGTGCATACAGGGAGGTCACAATGACGGAAGCACCAGCTGCCCGGTCGGTGGAGACTTCAGTATTCATGTCCGGCAACACCCAGGCTGTCCGAATCCCGAAAGACTTCCGGCTCGATTCGGACACAGTCTGGATCAAGAGGATCGGCGAAAAGCTCTACATAACGCCGGAACCGCTTTCAGCCATGGACGTCATCAACGCCATTAATGCTGAACTGCCGGAGGGCTGGCCCGAAGGGCTTGAGGAGCCCGAGGATTTGCCTTTAGACGACGTTGATTCCTGGGGCGATTCGTGACCTATCTCTTGGATGCCAATGTTTGGATCGATGCTCTACGGGGTAGCGATCCAACTGTCATCCGAAGAATGAACAACGTCATTGCAGATGATGTGCGACTCTCGTCCATCGTTCTCGGTGAGCTTCGGCTCGGCGTGAAAAAGCGGGGATCCGCTAAGCAATACCGTCAAGTCGAAGTCTTGGCTGGAAGCTATGAACTCGTAGGTGTTGGCGATCCAGTGGCCGAATACTACGCCGACATTCGGTTCGAACTCGAATCGATTGGCCAGCCCATTGGCTCCAATGACCTCTGGATCGCTGCACAGGCTCTAGCGAACGATCTAGTTTTGGTGACCGCTAATGACGGGGAGTTCTCTAGAGTCCCCTCGCTCAAGCTTGAGAACTGGCGCCTCTGAGACAACCGCTTATAGCTAACGCTTGATCAGGCGCGCGATCCCGCGCCACCCCAACATCAGCAGCGCCGACATCACGCTGGCCACGACAATGAAGGACCAGTGCGGCAGCTGCTGATTTCTTATGCCCCAGATGATCAGGCCAGTAGCGACGGTGATCAGCCAGACGAGCGCGCCGCCCGCCTTGCCTTCGCCTTTGCGCGTGAGGGTGACGATCACCCAGGCCAGCGCAACGCCCACCAAGAACGGCCACAGGGTGGACAGCCAGCCGGTGAAGTTCAGCGGCATTTCGTCGGTCTGGTGCGCGATGCGTGCCAGCAGTGCGAAGACGGCGATGGCGAGAGTGTCCAGGGCAATAGCGACGGGCGTGGAAATCTTCATGCTGCCCATGCTAGACCGCACTACTCCGGTCGCCCGAGCATAAACCCTTTTCCGGCGTAGGCGAATAGGTAGATGATCCAGCCGATCGCTGTGATGAGGGCGAAGGAGATGATGCGGTAGATGAGGGTGGCGGCGGTGGCGTCGACAAGCGTCAAGCCCGAAGCGACCAACGACGCTGTGGCGATGGGTTCGACGGTGCCGATGCCGCCCGGCGTCACCTGGGCGGCGCCAGCGAGCTTGGTCATGATGAAGGCGAGGGCGACACCTTGAATGGTCGTCTCGTTCAGGCCGGCGTCGAGGCCGGGCAGGGCACCGGTGACGGCGGTGACGGAGAAGTAGAAGGTGGCGACGTCGATCAGCCGGTTCAACAGCGAGAACACGGCGGCCGCGACAAATGCGCCCGGTGACATGCGGATGGCGGCGAGCTGGTCGACGACATCGACGACCTTCACGCGCACGCGCTGCGGCAGGTAGCGCACCCAACGACGAAGCACATCCGGGTTATAAATCGCCCAGAACACACCCGCGATGGCGGCGACGGCAACGGCGAGGGACCCGATGAGCGCCCACACGGACAGGCGCGCACCGAAGAAAATCACCGCGGCGATGCCGATGACTACCAGCCATACCGTCGACAGTGCGCCCGAAATCACGAAGAACCAGCCGCACAGGCCCACCGACGCGCCCCAGGAGCGGTGCACCCGGAACGTCAGCCATGCGGAGATCGCCGGGCCGCCCGGAATGGTGGTGGACCAGGCGTTGCTGGCGAGAGTGATGGCGGTCGTGTTGCCCATGTTCACGCGCACGCCCTCGGCGGTCAGCAGGATGCGCATGACTGCCGCCATCGCCAAGATGGACAGCACCGCGCACACCACCGCCGCCGCGACGGGTGCAGGCGAGGAATGGCGCAGCGCTGTGAATGCCTCACCGAGAAACGGCAGCTGGTCGCGGAAGACCACGCCGATAATGACCAGCACCATCACGGGTGCCAGCCAACGGATCCACGCGCGGGCGTCGGTCATGTCCGCGGCACCTAACTGTTCAGCCGACGCATCAGCTCATCGAACGGGATGAGCTGCGTGTCCTGGTCCACGCTCACACCCGAGCGGGCGTGCTGGTTGGCCGGGACGGTTCCCGCGACGGGGATCTCGCCGGTGCGGGGGTGGAGAGGGGAGTCGTCGATAAGCTCTCGCTTTGTGGCGTCGCCGCCCTCACCGAACGATTCCGCGGTGCGCTTGATCCAGCGCGGCGCCCACCAATTGTCCTCGCGCAGCTCGTGCATGATCGCGGGGACAAGGAGCAGGCGGATCAGCGTCGCGTCGAGCGCGAGCGAAATGATGAGGCCGTAGGAGATGTACTTCATCATCACGATCTCGCTCAGCGCGAATGCCGCGGCGACGACGATCATGATCAGCGCGGCGGCCGTGATGATCGAGCCCGTGTGCGCCGTGCCGTACTTGATCGCCTGGTCCGTGTCTGCGCCCTTGTTGCGCGCTTCCACCATGCGGGAGACCAAGAAGACCTCGTAATCCGTGGACAGGCCGTACAAAATCGCGATGATCAGCACGAGTACCGGACTCATGAGCGGGCCCGGGGTGAAGCCGAGCACGCCCGCGCCCAGCCCGTCGACGAAGACGAGCGTGAGGAAGCCGAGGGTGGCGCCGATGCCGAGAATATTCATGATCACGGCCTTCACCGGCAGGATCATCGAGCCGAACAGCACCGCCATCAGCAAGAATGTGGCCAGCACCATGTACACAGCCATCCACGGGAGGCGCTCCAGCAACGCTTCGATGGACTCGACCTCCATCGCCGGGGTGCCGCCGACATGGAGTTTCACACCGTCCGGCGCCTCAATCGCGCGCAATTGCTTGACGACGTCCGCCCCACCGTTCCGGTCCGCCAGCGTTCCCGCCAGGACGAATGTTCCATCCGGTGTGGACTTGGTCTTCTCCATCGGGGAGGCCAGGCCGGTGATGCCGCGGGTCTGCCAGACGATGTCGACGAACTGGTCGTTGTCGGCTCCTTCCACCACGAGCTTGACCGGGTCGGTGCGGTAGGCGGGGAATGTCTCGTTGAACTCGTCCTGCGCCTGGCGCACCTGGTTGGCCGGCGGGAGGTAGGACTCGTTGATGCCGCCGAAGGTGATGCCCACGATTGGCAGCGTGAGCAGCAACAGCGCGCCGGCGACACCGACGATGACCGGCTTCGAATGGCGCATCGCCCATGCCGGGATCTTGTACCAGACGGTGTCCTCGATACGGCGTGCCTTCCGGCTGGCGCGGCGCACCGAGAATTTGTCGATATTGCGCCCCAGCATGCTAAACAGCGCCGGCAGCACCGCCACCGAGATGATCGCGGCGAGCACGACCGCACTGATCGCGCCGTAGGCGACCGATTTGAGGAAGGCCTGCGGGAACATCAGCAGGCCCGACAGGGCCACGCCGATCATGAGCGCGGAGAAGAACACCGTCTTGCCGGCCGTCGTGGTGGTTTCCGCCACCGCGTCTCGGATCTCCTCCGGCGAATCCCCGCGCTGGTCCAGCTCTTCGCGGAAACGGGAGACCATGAACAGGCCGTAGTCGATAGCCAGGCCCAGCCCCAGCAGCGTGATCACGGATTGGGAGAAGACGTTGACCTGCTGCACCTGCGCCAAAAGCGACAGGACGGACAGCGAGCCGAGGATCGACAGGATGCCCACCACCAGCGGCATCGCAGCGGCGACGACGCTGCCGAAGACGAAAAGCAGGATGACAGCCACGAAAATCAGGCCGATTTTCTCCGCGCGTGCGATGTCATCGGCCATGCCAGAATCCAGCGCGCCTGCGATCGCAGTGGCGCCGGCGACCTGGACCTCTGCGCCTGCAGGAAGCTCGATGTCATAAAGAGCGTCCTCGATGGCGCGGTAGTCCTTCAGCGTCTGCTCGCCGTCGCCTTTGAGGCCGATCGCGGCGAAGGCCTTCGTCCCGTCAGCCGAGCGGAGCTGCGGATTCGGCTTTTCGAAGTAGCTGGTGATGTGGTCGATCTGCTCCGGGTACTGCTCCTTGAGAGCACTGATCTGCCGGTTCGCCTCGGCCATCACGGTCTGGTCATTGATATTGCCACTGACCAGCAGGATCACGTCGCCGTTATTGTCGCGTCCGAAGACTTCTTCTTCCACCTTGGCAGCAGTGGTGGAAGCGGCACCCGGGTCCTCCCAGCCTTCCTGGGAGAGCCGGTCACCCAATTTGGAGCCCCACAACACCTGCATCAGCAGAATGATCGCGATGACCACCACCGGAATGATCCGGCGGTGGCGGTAAGCAAACTGGCCCCACTTATAGAACACGGGCCCTCCTTGTCTTCTCGGCTGTCGGGCTAGCTCTTATTCAGCAGCGCAGACAGCGGGCGGAAGGGCTGCAGCCACGCGCCCTTCTCCGGCAGCTTGTCCAGGTTGACGCGCGGCAGCGGCTCGCGGAACACCCCGGGAATGTCCTCCAAGTCTACGAATGAAATGGTCTGCGAGGTCACTGCCCAGCTGGCGTGTTCGTGGAATCCGAGGACGGTGACGGGCAGGCCGTCGTCGGCAAGCTCGCAGAGGAGCTCCTGGAAATTCTGCCCGTCCGCGGACGCGACGACGATGCCGCACAAAACGCCTTCCGCTTGACGACGGCGGATGTGCTCCACCATATCCTCGTCCACATCCGAGTCCTCGTCCGTCTTCGGCTTAGCGAAGACCGCGAAACCCACATTCCGCAGTGCCTCCACCCACGGGCGGACCGCATCGGCGCTGCCTGGCGTGACATTGGTGAACACGGTCGCCTCCGGCTCGACCTTGTTGCCGGTCTCGGTGCTGAGCTCGACGGCGCGCATGGCCAGCCAGCGGCCGATCGCGTCGAAACGCGGGCGGTACGCCGCAGTCGGGCGCCCACCGAGGATCGCGCCGAGCCCCATGTCTAAATTCGGTGCGTCCCACACGAGCAGCAGATTGTCGGGCCCAGCCTCAGCCTCGGCGGTGTAGGGGTGCGTGGCAACGTGCAGATCGGTCATTTTTTCACCCACAGGTACTCGCGGATCACGTGTTCTTTATCCAGGCCCTTGCCCTCGAATTTCGTGATCACTTGTCGGTCGGTCAGGATCGGTGCCTCGTCCCACGGCCAGCCCTTGTACTCCAGCAGCGGTTCCACCTCGACCAGCTCGTCGATCCACTCCGCGTAATCGGCGTGGTCGGTGGCCACGTGCAGCACACCGCCCTGCTTGAGGCGGGTGGCGATGAGGTTGAGCGTGCCCGACTGGATGATGCGGCGCTTGTGGTGTCGCGCCTTCGGCCACGGGTCCGGGAAGAAGATGCGCACGGCGTCGAGCGATTCCGGCGCGATCACGCGGGCCAGGACTTCGACGCCGTCACCGCGCACCATGCGCACGTTTTCAATGCCGCCGCGCACGACCGACCCCAGCAGCTTGGCCAGACCCGGTTTGTACAGCTCCACGGCGATGATATTGGTGTCAGCCTCCAGCGGCGCCATCGCCGCCGTCGACGTTCCCGTGCCCGAGCCGATCTCCACGATCGTCGGGTGGCCGGTGCGGCCGAACCACTCGTCGTAGTCAATCCACTGTTCGTCGTCTGAGTGTGCGAGGACAGTGCCGAGGCGGGGCCAATTTTCGTCGAAAAGCGCCTGCTGATTGTCCGTCAACGTGCCGCGGCGGAACGTGACCGACCCCAGGCGCGGGTAATCCAAGCCTGTGTCGAATTCGGTTTGCGGCGGGCGGCCGGCCGGAAGCTCGCCGAGAGCGTCCCTGCCCTCTCCGCTTTCTCTGCTTTCGTGGCTGCGATCGTTTTCTTTCACGATCATATTGTCCACCAGCTCACCTCGTTACGCGTGATGCCCCCCGCATAGGGGAAGAAAAAGGACTTCCGTATTCCTGCGCGGGGGCCTGTTCGCACAACCCCCGCCAGTGCTCGGGCATGTGCGAGTAAGGGCAGCTTAATCGCGGGATCGTGCATGAATAGTGGGGGACTACCCACACCCTTTTGGGGGTAGCTCTTTTGTAGTTTCAGTGCGCTTAAATGGGCGGTTAACAAGTTAGGGCGAGAAACGGGGGTACTCCGATACGCTGAATAAAGCAACCGCCGAAGAATAGAGGAGTAGGAATGACCGCTGCAGTGAAGGGGCTTTCGGGCCAAGCGCCCACCGAGAATGAGCAGTTGATCGAGTGGATCAACGAAGCAGTCGAACTGTTTCAGCCAGATCAGGTGGTTTTCGCTGACGGTTCTCAGGAGGAATGGGACCGTCTCGCTGCCGAGCTCGTGGAAAAGGGCACGCTGATCAAGCTCAACGAGGAAAAGCGTCCGAACAGCTTCCTTGCCCGCTCCCACCCGTCCGACGTGGCGCGCGTGGAGTCCCGCACCTTCATCGCATCTGAGACCGCCGACGGCGCCGGCCCCACCAATAACTGGGTCGCCCCGGACGAGCTCAAGGCTGAGATGACCGAGCACTTCCGCGGCGCCATGAAGGGCCGCACCATGTACGTTGTGCCGTTCTGCATGGGCCCGATCTCCGACCCGGACCCGAAGCTGGGCGTGCAGCTCACTGACTCCGCTTACGTGGTCATGTCCATGCGGATCATGACCCGCATGGGCCAGGAAGCTCTGGACAAGATCGGCAAGGACGGCGACTTCGTGCACTGCCTCCACTCCGTCGGCGCTCCGCTCGAGGAGGGCCAGGAGGATGTGGCATGGCCGTGCAATGACACCAAGTACATCTCCCAGTTCCCGGAGACCAAGGAGATCTGGTCCTACGGTTCCGGCTACGGCGGCAACGCCATCTTGGCGAAGAAGTGCTACGCCCTGCGCATCGCTTCCGCCATGGCGAAGGAAGAGGGCTGGATGGCTGAGCACATGCTCATCCTCAAGCTCATCGACCCCGAGGGTAAGGCCTACCACGTCACCGGCGCGTTCCCGTCCGCCTGCGGCAAGACCAACCTGGCCATGATCAATCCGACCATCCCGGGTTGGAAGGCCGAGGTCGTCGGTGACGACATCGCATGGCTCAAGCTTGCCGACGATGGTCTTTACGCCGTCAACCCCGAAAACGGCTTCTTCGGCGTTGCCCCGGGCACCAACTACGCGTCCAACCCGAACGCCATGCGTTCGATGGAGCCGGGCAACACCCTGTTCACCAATGTCGCGCTCACCGATGACGGCGATGTCTGGTGGGAGGACATGGACGGCGAGACACCGGAGCACCTCATCGACTGGCAGGGCAACGACTGGACGCCGGAGTCCACCACCCCGGCCGCTCACCCGAATTCCCGTTACTGCGTGCCGATCACCCAGTGCCCGTCCGCTGCCGACGAATTCGACGACTGGCGTGGCGTGAAGGTCGACGCGATCCTCTTCGGTGGCCGTCGCCCGAGCACCATCCCGCTGGTCACCCAGGCCCGCGACTGGAACCACGGCACCATGATCGGCTCCCTGCTCGCATCCGGCCAGACCGCAGCCTCCCTGGAGGCCAAGGTCGGTTCCCTGCGCCACGACCCGATGGCGATGCTGCCGTTCATCGGCTACAACGTGGGCGATTACTTCCAGAACTGGATCGACCGCGGCAACGAGGGCGGCGACCGCATGCCGTCGATCTTCCTGGTCAACTGGTTCCGCCGTGGCGACGACGGCCGCTTCCTGTGGCCGGGCTTCGGCGAGAACTCCCGCGTGCTCAAGTGGATCGTCGACCGCATCGAGGGCCGCGTCGAGGCTGACGAGACCGTCGCCGGCAACGTCGCCCGCGCCGAGGACCTCGACCTGTCCGGTCTGGACACCCCGGTCGAGGACGTTCGCGAAGCACTCGCCGTCAACCCCGAGGAATTCGCCGCGGACTTCGAGGAAGGCAAGGAGTACCTGGGCACCCTCGGCGACCGCGTTCCGAAGGAGATCTTCGACGAGCTGGAGAAGTCCCGCTCGATGATCTAAGCCCTAAGGACCAGCACCAGGTTCGACACCGCGAACTCCCGCAGCACCGGCACCGAGGTGAGCCACCAGGCCCAGCTCGGGTGGTAGCGGGGGAACGCGGTGATTTTTTCTGCCCCGCTCGTCGCAGCCCAGTCCAGCCCCCATTTCGCGGAGACCGCGAAGAGCGATTTGCCCCACACATTCTTCGGTGGGCGCCCGTGGATGCGCTCGTAGCGTCGCCGCGCGAAATCGCCGCCCACATAGTGCGGCCACAGCCCGGTCTCGTGCCCACCGAACGGTCCGAGCCACACGGTGTAACTCACCACGACGAGCCCGCCGGGCTTTGTCACCCGCACCATCTCGTCGCACATCGCCGCAGGATCCGGCACATGCTCGACCACATTCGACGAGTACGTCACGTCGAACACGTCGTCCGCGAATGGCAGCGCCGCACCGTCGCCGCGCACCGCGCCGTAGCCGCTCAAACCAGCCGCCGACATTTCGTTTATCGACGGCTCCAGCCCCACATACCAGCTATCCCCAAAAGCCTCCGCGAAGTAGCCTGGCCCACCACCGACGTCTAAGACCCGCTGACCGTCCAATCCCCGGCCCAGCACATCCTGGCTGAGCGCCTCGAGCAACTCCGCCGTGTCCTGCGCCAACGCACCGTAAAACAGATCCGGCCGGGTCTGCTCATGCCGGAATGCGCGCAGCAGCCTGACTGAGCGCTTCAACGTCGCCACGCTGCGGGTGCGTTTCGTGCGAATCTCCATTTCAGTGACACTAACACTGTTCCCAACCTCCGCTAAGCTGTTACCTTGGCAGCATGACCAGCACGCACGCGAACCGCGGGCGGGTTCACCCCGAGGATGGGCCCCGCCATATTTCCGTGCGCGAGTTGCAAGTCGAAATCGACAACCTGCATCGTGAGCTCGCCGCAGGCGCCTCGTTCGTTCTCACGGATCGCGGTCTCCCGGTCGGAAGAATCACCGCTTTGAATGAGCCCAGGGTTGTTCCCGCACGCAACCCCGGAAGGTGGGAAGAGCTCGATATTGAGCCACCTCGAAGCGGCCCCAGCGTCATGGAGATTCTCGATGAACTGAGGGATCTGCAGGATTGCTAAAGGGCCCTTTTCTTCGATCGTTGGATGCGATCCATATTCAAACCGCGCTAACGATCGGCGCGGGTGGTGTTCTCACGTACGACAAGCGGATGGCCGAAGCCGCTGAGTACTTCGGCATGGAGGTTCACTCACCCGCGTAAGATCAGCCGGGATGAAGATCCTCTTGCTGTGCTGGCGCGACACCACCCACCCCCAAGGCGGTGGCAGCGAACGCTACCTAGAGCGCGTCGGCGCGTACTTGGCCAGTCAGGGGCACGAGGTGATTTACCGCAGCGCCAGCCACACGGACGCGCCGCACCGGTCGCTTCGCGACGGCATCCGTTTCCAACGCTTCGGCGGCAAATACACCGTCTATCTGCGTGCTCCTTTCGCGGTGTGGGGGAGTGGGGCGGACGTGGTCGTCGATACGCAAAATGGCATTCCGTTCTTCGCGCGGCTGTTCACGCGCAAACCCGTCGTGCTGCTCACCCACCATTGCCACAAGGAGCAATGGCCCGTCGCTGGTCCCGTGATCGGGCGATTGGGCTGGTTCCTCGAGTCGAAACTGGCGCCCTGGGTGTACCGCGGTGCGCAATACGTGACTGTGTCGGAAGCGTCGCGTGCGGACCTGGTCGCGCTCGGCGTGAACCGCGACGACATCGCCATCATTGAAAACGGCGTCGACCCCGTTCCCGCCGACCTTCCTGCTTTGCAGCCCGACGGCAAAACGCACCTCGTCGTGCTGTCGCGCCTCGTGCCGCACAAGCGCATCGAGCAGGCCATCGACACTGTCCGCGACCTGCCCAGCGTCGTACTCGACATCGTCGGATCCGGATGGTGGGAAGACCAGCTACGCACGTATGCCGCCGACCTCGGCGACCGCGTGATCTTCCACGGCCACGTCGGCGACGACCTCAAACACGCCCTGCTTGCCCGATCCGACCTGCACCTCATGCCGTCCGCGAAGGAAGGGTGGGGCATCGCCGTTGTCGAGGCCGGCCAGCACGGCGTGCCTACCGTGGGCTACCGCGAGGCTGGTGGCCTGCGCGATTCCATCGTCGATGGCGAGACCGGCATCCTCGTCGACAACGAAGCCGAATTCCGCGCCGCCGTCCGCACCCTCGTCGCGGACACTGCCCGCCGCGCATCGCTTGGCGACGCCGCCCGTTCCCGCGCCGCTCACTACTCCTGGCCGGAAACCGGCCGGAAATTCGCCTCCCTGCTTCGCCGAGTCGTCGGCCAGCCAGGATGTTAACCCCAAAACTTAGTTTCCCCAGGTAGGCAAAATTGGCTCTCAAACCGCGACCTGGGGTAACTAAGTTTTAGGGTTCACATCTGCGGCCATCGCCGGTGATCGGCGACGCAAGCACGGCGCGAACGCGAAAATCGGCAGCAGAAACCACAACACCAGCAGCGCGATGCCGGTGCGGGGCAGAGCGCGTGCGCGGTAGCCGGTGTCCTCGACCGTGCCGTCGGGGTGCACGATGAGCGCGACCTGCGGGTCCGAATAATAAAGCTGCACCGAAAAGTCCGTGTCGGAGGGGAGCTCCGGGCGGGGCGTCGTGCCGAAGATGTCAGTCGCGGCACGCCAGCGTGGGGACGGCTCGTCCACGCGGACACCGTCGACGATGAGTTCGCCGGATTCGACGACATTCATCGCCTTGGTGGCGGGGTCGACGATGGGGGCGCCGTCGGAGGGG
>NZ_JBRBCB010000013.1:0-76817 GCF_053479455.1 Corynebacterium sp. 20-84 | reverse complement strand
GTGAGCAAGTGGGGGCGGGAGTCGAAAAACACGTCGCGGCCGTGGTGGTCGATATCAGGCACAGCCACGTGCACGGGTGCGAGACTAGCGACGGCGCGCGGGGCGTCGGGGACCTGGACCACGGCGAGCAGCAGAGCAACGGCGGGCAAGCGCAGATCCACGCGGTCGAGGCGCGCGGCGGCGACGACGAAGGCGGGGAGGACGAGGGCGACGAATTTCTGGGCGTCGCGAAGCAGGCCGGCGCCGGGGATGGTCGCCACGAGCCACGCCATCGCGCCGGGCAGCAGCCACGAGATGAGCGGAACAGCGAAACCGCAGGCTGCGAGAGCTAGCAGACGGCGCGGCACGTGCCGCCACGCGAGGCACAGCACCACGAACAACACGATGCCAGCCACAGCGAATCCGGCGGAGCGGGATGCAGGCACGGCGTCGGCGTTCCAGATGCCGCCCATGCCGACCAGTGCACCGAGGGTGCCGGTGAAGGTCTCCGCGCGCGGGGCGAAAGCGGCAGCGGAGGCGGCGGACGCGGTCCCCGAACCAGCGCCGCCAAGCAGCGCGGGCACCACCCACGGCAGGCAGGCGAGAAGGGAGAAGAAGGTGGCGCGACGGGTCGTCGATAAGCTTGTGAACAGTGCGAACAACCCGCCCGTCGGCGTGAGGGAGGCACCGCAGATGGCGAGCAGCTGCGCGGGGCCGCGGCACAGCGCGACGGCGGGCAGCAGCCACGCGGCGAGCGCCAGCGACCACTGACCCTGCAGGAGGCGCTCGACGGCGAACGGGTTCCACACCGCGACCGTCATCGCGGCGGCGCGCGTCCACGGCCGGTCGGCCACGCGCGCGCCGACCCACGCAGCTGCACCCGCGCCCGCGACCATCAGCACCGCGACGAACCACGTCGCGGGCACCAGCTTGCCGACGACCGCCAGCACCCCGTCCTGCGGCGCATTCCTCGCCGGTAAATCGCCGAAACCCACCGACGCGTGAGTGAGCGCCGGGTGGGGCAGCACCATCATGTCGCGCAGCGCGAAAGCAGCCGACGGCGACGCGAAGGACAGCAGGAACGGCCAGGTCAGCGCGCCGACGAGGAAGACGCCCCACGCGGAAAGCGCGGTGCGGCCCCACCAGCTAGCGCCGGACAAAGATCACCACTCCCACGGCCGCGGCGAGCACTGCCATGAACGCGCCCAGGAACGCCAAGAATTGCAGGAATTTGAGCACGCGCACGCGGTCGTGGGCGAGGGCGAGTTGGGTGGCCCGCGTGCCGTCGTCAAGCGTGAATGAACCGTCAGCTGTCTCCCACGTCGCGCCCACGAGCGTTCCCGTGCGGCGCTCCACCACGAATGTGCGCTCAGCGTGGTAGTCCTCGCCTTCGAAAGTGCCGTGAAATTCGTAGGTGCGCAGGCCGTCGACTGTGCCCGGGCCCACGTAATCGACGGTGCCCTGCGCGTCGCCCACCGGGTCGTAGACGCGGAAGCTGCGGCGGTCCGGCTCGAAGGGGAAGAGGAAGACCAGGCCGCGCGATGTCTCGGCTGTGTAGCGGGAGATCTCGTCGCGGAATTCACCACCCGGGCCGCGCACCGTGATCGTCGCGTCCTTCTTCGCGCCGCTGACCTCTATTTCTTCAGCGATGTCTGCCGGCCCGGTCCAGCCGAGCGACGTCACGCGGTTATCCAGCGGTTTCATCGCAGTGACGATCGGCGGTGCCACCATCGTTCCCAGGACCATGCCGACGACGAACACGGCGACGCACCAGTACAGCCGCTTCATGGCCCTCCTTTACACTTGCAGTATCTCGAACACTAGCAAGCAGCATCACCCAATCCTCCCCGAACTCGAGGGCCTGCGGGCAGTCGCCGCCCTCGGGATCGTGGTCACGCACGTCTCCTTCCAGACAGGCCTGGGCAGCGCGCTATTCGAGCGCTTCGATTTCTTCGTCGCCGTGTTCTTCGCCCTATCGGCTTTCCTGTTGGCGCGCGGAAAAGCACGCTTATCGACGTACCCCTCCCACCGCCTCACCCGCATCCTCCCCGCCTACCTCGCGTGCGTGGTGGTGGTCATGGCTGCGCTGCCGAGCCTGTCCGGGCTGAACTGGCGGCAAGCACTCGCCAACCTCTTTTTGGTGCAAATCTACGTCCCCGACGGACTGGTGCCCGGGCTGACGCAGATGTGGTCGCTGTGCATTGAAGTGGCGTTCTACATCGTCTTGCCTGTGTATCTGGTGCTCGGGCAGCGCGGGCGTGCGGTCCTGCTCGTCGTTGCCGTTTCGTTCGGGTTGGCGTGGCCGTGGCTTATTCGCGACCTCGACACGCCAGTCAACCTCCAGATCTTCCCGCCGTCGTATGCTCCGTGGTTCGCCGTCGGACTCGGGTGCGCCGAGCTTGAGCGCGCTGGTGTTCGCCTCCACATCGGCGGCCCAGTGCGCTGGCTATTTCCGCTGCTCGCTCTGGCTGTCGCGTGGCTCGCCGACCAGGAGTGGGTCGGTCCGCGTGGATTGACGCACCCGAGTCCGTCCGAGTTCAACGCCCGGATCATTCTGGGCACCGTCTTCGCTGCTTTGTGGCTCGTCCCCTTCGCGCTGGCTCCGCAGCGCTCGGGCCGCGAAGTTCTGGCTAGCCCTGTCATGCGCGCGTTAGGGCGTTGGTCCTATTCCATCTTCCTGTGGCACGTCGCCGTGCTGGAGATCGCGTTTCCGGTCCTCGGCCGCGAATTGTTCACGGGAAGCGTTGTCGATTTCGCGTTGGTGCTCGCCTTCACCGTCGCCGTGTCAGTGGCCGTGAGCTACATCAGTTACGAGCTTGTCGAGTCCCCCGCCATCCACTGGCTGCGAGACAACTCACCGCGACGCACTCCGCAACCGTCACCGCCAGCGAATCCCCCGCATAATTCGCAGCTGGCCACGGTGCCCGCGCCAACCACAAGCCCATGACCCCCGCTGCACCAGCGCCGAGCGCCCACGGCGGGATCAGCGTGAACCGGCGGATCAGGAACGTCACTGCATAGGCTGCTGCGCCTGCGAGTCCGCCGGCAGCGATCACGGCTGCGGCCGCTGCAGCCGAGACGACCAGCGCGGATCGATCCCGAGACTCATCCCTGCGGCGCGCGCTCGTCCGCGGTGCAGGCGGGCTCCACGAACTCCACAGCACGCACAATCCCAGCACCAGCAGACTGAGCGCGCCGCCGAAGATGAGGCTGGCGCGGAAGAAGCCCTCCCCGGCAAAGCTCATCATGAATGTGCCGTGGGTGCCGGCGGGGAGGCGGAAGGCTTGCATGCCGGAGTCGACACGCACGGGCTCGAGGTCGGTGCTGCCTTCCGGACCGCTGACCGTTCCGCGTAGCCCGTCGTTGAAGGACCGGGTGGTCAGAATGAGGCGGTCGGAGGAGACAGGGTCGACGGTGCCGTCGAAAGGCGACCAGGCGGCGGCGTCGGGGTGCCCGGCGCGGGTGAGCGCGATGGTCTCCGCGTCGGTGACGATGGTGTGATCGCCCGCAGGCAGCTCGACTGGGCCTTTGTCGTGATGTTCGCCGTCGATTTCGGCGTCGTGGGTGAGCTCCCACGTTGCGACGCGGTCGGTGGTGAAGGCGCGGCGGATGACATCGTCGGCAGGCAGGAGCCGCTGGAAGAAATACGTGTCGCCGGTTCCGGGCACCGCGACGATGCGCGTCACGCCCGCGTCGATCTCCTTGATGCCCGCCGGCTCATCGAGCGCGACGCGGATCGGGCCGGCAGCGTCGCCGTCGCCGATACGGACGGTGAGAGGCTCACCCGCGTCGAAAGAGACCTCGCGGGAACCGCCGGGCCAGCTCACGGTGGCGTCGACGTCCTCGGTCGCGGTGACAGTGATCTCGCGGACGCGGTCGTCGGGGGAGACTTCGATCCATGGGGAGCGGTCGCCGGGAGTGGGGTGCCAGGCGGTGTCGTCGAGGTCGTCGACGGCGGCGGTGAGTGACTCCGCCGGTTTCGCGCCGCCGAAGGACGTGGCGTCGGCAGCCGACGATGACGCACGTACGCTCCCGCCCTCAGATGCCACACCCACGCGCCGGGCCGAAGACGGGTAGTCGGTGACGCGGTTGCGGATCTCGCCGCCCTCCGACAGATCGTGCAGGTGAGCAGAGCTGGGGCCGGTCAAAGTACCGTAATTGCGCTTCGCCAAGGCGGGGGTATCGGTGACGATGTCGGCGTCGTCTGTGCTCACGATCTCCCGCGGCGAGTAGCCGAAGGCGCGGTCCAACAGCGGCAGGACCTCCCCGCCGCCGGCGACGGTGACCAGGTCGGCGTCGGCGATCATCATGTCGCGTTGCGGTTCGACCAGGTAGACAGAGATGTCGCCGAAGCGTTCGGGCTCGCCGAAGGACTCGTCGAGCGTCGGCGCATCAGGCCCGGAGGCGAGGTCGTCGCGCACCACGACAGCGCCGACGCCGATAGCGCGCATGGCCTCAGGGGAAAGCGCCGCCATCTGCCCGTCGAGGCCGCGGATCGCTTCGGGGTCGACGAGCGGGACGGCATCGCGCGCGGCGAAGCGTGTCGATGTCAAACCCTGGATCGGTTCGTCGCGCGTCCAGCCCCAGGTCTGCCGTGCGAACTGCGCTTGCGGAACGACGAGGGTGCGGGTCCCGGCGGCATTCGCGTCAATGAAGGAAGCAGCGGCGTCCCAGTCCGACGACACCGCCGTCCATGTCCCTTCCGGGGCGAGGCGCAGCGTCCACGCGGGCGCGGTCGCAAGCACTGTGACCAGCACGCCCGCCACCACCACGGGCGTCCGCGCGCGGCTCAGCGCGTACCCGGCGCCCAGCGCCAGCGGGAGGCGCACCAGTGGGTCGAGTTTGTGGAGGTTGCGGAAGGGGGCGGCGGGGCCGTCGAGAAGCGAAAGCCAGGATCCGCCGAGCGGCCCGTGCGCGGCGGCGAGCAGCCCGACGCCACAGCACAGCAGCACGATGAGGTACCCGCGCCACGGCATGTCCCGCAGCGCGAGGCCCGCGAGCCCGAATGCGGCGACGGCGAGCGTGAGCAGCACGAACACGGGTTCCGCGACGAGCAGATGCCCGGCGGTGCGCTCGGTGTCGACGAACGGCGCCCACGATGTCGTGCCGCGCAGCACCTCCGCGAGATTCGTCCAGCGCGTGGTCACGTACGCGGATTCGATGAAGTCGGTGAACGGCGGCGAGTACCGGCCGAGCACGAGCAGCGGGCCGATCCACCACGCGGACACGAGCGCGACGCCCAGCAGCCAGCCGGCGAGCGGTTTCCACGCCGCGCGGTAGAGCAGCAGCAGAAACGCAGGTAGGCACGCCATCATCGTCGCAGTCGCGTTCACCGCGCCCATCAGCGCCACAGGAATCACGGCCGCCGCGATATCGCCCCGACGCAGCCGCGGCGCGAGCAGCGGAGCGATCGCCCACGGCACCAGAGCCACGGGCCAGGCTTCAGACGAGATCGCGGTCAGCGTCGTCAGCACGCGCGGGCTCAGCGCGTACAGAAAAGCAGCAACGCTTAACGACGCCCCCTTTAACCCCATCCTCCTTCCCAGCACCACCATCCCGGAGAAGGCGATCCCCATGACGATCGCCCACCAGATCCGCTGCGCCACCCAGTCCGGCAGCGGTTCCGTCAGCCAGAAGAATGCGCCGTGGGGAAACAGGTAGCCGTAGGCCTGGTTCTGGATCTGCCCGAGTGTGAAGCGGTCGGTGTAGGCGTGCGTCGCCGCGGCCAGGAACGCGCCGGGATCGGCGGTGAGGTCGAATTTGGTGTCCGCGGCTGTGCGCCCGGGCGCCTGCAAAAACGCCAGCAGCGTCAGTGCGACCCAGCCGAGCAGATGGTGCCGAAAAGGGGTGCGCAGCGCGGGCATTTACTGCCGGGAGCCGTACTCCGGACCGCCGAGCACAGCCTCATCGGCGGGCACGGCATTGCCCGACGGGACCTGGTTCTGCCCGGAGAACGACGCGATGCCCACCACGCCCACGACACCGAGCACGATGCCGGTCACCGAGCTGGCCAGCACGGGTCCGAGGGTGCGGCGGGACCAGGACTGGCCGGAGCGGCGGGAGCGGATTACGGAGGTCATGGGAATTGAGGGTACCAGGGGGATAGGATCTGGAAGGAGACGTCGATAAGCAAAAAGAAGGGGGGTGCCCGCGATGCGTGCTGTCGCTGCGGCCGTCGGCGCGCTGACGTGCGTGTTGTGCGTCGCGTGCGCGGGCCCCCGCGAGGAGCCGGAACCGGTCACCGTCGAAGTGACCGAGACGCGCACCGTCACCGAGACCCCGCCGCCCGCTTTGCCCGAGGACCTGCGCGAACGCGTCGCATCGCTGATGGTCGTCGGCGTGACAAACTACGACGAAGCACGCGCCGCGCTCGAACAAGGCGCAGGCGGACTGTTCCTGCCGAGCTGGTCCGACCCGGCGCTGCTCACCGAAAAAGGCCGCAATATCAACGCTTTGCGGGAGGAATTCGACCGCCCGTTTTCCGTCGGAATCGACTTCGAAGGCGGCCGCGTGCAACGGCACTCCGACATTCTCGGCTCGTTTCCGACGCCGCGCGAGCTCGCGCAAGAACCGCCCGAAGTGATCCGCGGCAAAGGCTACGACGTCGGCCGTACCCTCGCGGAATACGGCATCAACGTCGACTACGCTCCGCTGCTCGATGTCGACGCGGCCGGCCTCAACGTCGTCGGCGACCGCGCCTTCGGCTCGTCCCCGGAACGCGTCGCGGAAGTCGCCGTGCTGTTTGCGCAAGGGCTTGTCGACGCTGGCGTCACCCCCACCTTCAAGCATTTCCCCGGCCACGGGCGCGCCAGCGGTGATACCCACCAGACGCTTGCCCATACTCCGCCGATCCAGGACCTGAATTCCTTTGATCTCGCGCCGTACGCCGCTGTCCTGCCGAAATTCCCGCACGCCTCCGTCATGGTCGGGCACATGGTCGTGCCCGGCGTCGGCGACGGGCGTTCGCCGTCCTCGCTCAACCCCAACGCGTACGCCATGCTGCGCGAAGGAAACTACCCCGGTGGCCAGCCCTTCGACGGTGTCGTCGTCACCGACGATCTTTCCGGCATGCGCGCCATCACCGACCTCATGCCCACTCCTGAGGCCGTCCGCCACGCCATCGCCGCTGGCGCCGACCAGGCTCTGTGGTCCTCCGGCGCCGGGCTGCGCGAGGCCATCGACGGTACCGTCGCCGCCGTCGAAGCAGGGGAGATCCCGCCCGCGCGCATCGACGACGCCGCGCGCAGAGTCCAGCAGCAGCTTATCGACGGCCCCCGCTAGCCCGCATTCCTCCCTTTTCCCAGTTGTCCATTACTCTTAATGCCCGTGAGTAGTGTGCAATCCCAGCGTGGGACAGGTAGCGGCCGCGGCGTGAAAGTCGCCGCCGGGTTCTTCGTCGGACTCGTCGTCCTCCTGCTGGGGCTCTACTTGGCAGATCTCGCGTTCAACCGGGGAAATGTTCCCCGCGGCACCGCCGTCGGCGGGGTGGAAGTCGGGGGGATGGCACCTGCGGCGGCCGTCGATAAGCTGAGCTTAGAGCTTGGCGACGTCAACGACGACCCCGTCACCGTCACCGCCGGCGACGAGAAAACCGAATTCGTCCCCGCCAGTGCCGGCCTCGGGCCCGACTGGCAAGCCACCATCGACGCTGCCGGCACCGAATCCCCCAACCCCATCTCGCGCCTGATGGGCCTGTTCCGCACCAGAGAAGTCGACATCGTCTCCACCGCCGACGAAGCCGCCTTGGCACCCACCGTCGAGCGCGTCGCCACTGACCTCACCGTCGAACCCGCCGACGGTGAAGTGGCCATCAAAGACGGCAAGACCGACGTCAAGGACCCTAAGCCCGGCCAAGACGTCCCCGCTGACGAGCTCAAACGCGCCATGACCTCCAACTGGCTCAACCCCGACGGCGTCTCGGTCGACCCCACCGTCACCGAGCCCGCGATCAACGAGAAACTCGTCAAAGACACCGTCGACGGCCCTGCCGCCCGCGCCCTCGACGGACCGCTGACCTTGAAAGGCCGCGACGACACCGACGCCGTCATCGACTCCGAGCGCATCGGCGACATCGTGACCTTCCGCAACGACCCCGAGCAGCACCGCATCGTCCCCGAAGTCAACGCTGAAGCCGCCCAGGGCATCTTCGCCGAGCAGCTCAAAGACACCGTCAAGGAAGGCAAGAACGCCACGATCTCCGCGTCCGGTGAAGTCACTCCGTCCGTTGACGGCATCGAGATCCGCTGGGACGACACCATGAAAGACTTCGGCGAGCGCGTGCTTGGCGACGAATCCCGCACCTGGGACGCCACCTACCGTGACACCCCCGCCACGTTCACCACCGAACAGGCCAACAAGGCCACCTTCGACGACGTCGTCGGCGAATTCACCACCGGCGGATACAGCTCCGCCTCCGGCACCAATATCTCGATCGTCGCCGACACCGTCAACGGCGCTGTCGTCAGCCCCGGCGAGACCTTCTCCCTCAACGGCTACACCGGCCCCCGCGGCACCGCCCAGGGGTACGTGTCTTCCGGCATCATCATCGACGGCCGTGCCGGCAACGCCGTCGGCGGCGGCATCTCGCAGTTCGCCACCACCTTGTACAACGCCTCCTACTTCGCAGGCATGACCGACGTCGACCACACGCCGCACTCCTACTACATCTCCCGCTACCCGGCCGGCCGCGAAGCCACCGTCTACGAAGGCGCGATCGACCTCGCCTTTAAAAACGACACCCCGCACCCGGTGAAGATCGAGACCGTCTTCGGCGGCGGCGAGATCACTGTCCGCCTCAAGGGCGTCAAGGACCGCGAAGTCGAATCCGTCAACGGCGGGCGCTGGGCGTACACCTCTCCGAGCCCCAAGACCGTCTCCGGCGGCGAGTGCATCCCGTCCGGCGGTGCCCAGGGCTTCACCACCTCCGACACCCGCATCATCCGCGACCTGTCAGGCAACGAGCTCTCCCGCGAAACCCATACCACGGTGTACAACCCGCAGCCGATCGTGCAGTGTGGCTAAGCAGAGGTTTTCGTCGGGCGCTCCAGTCCCCACTGGGTGAGCTCGATGATCTCCGCGTCGCGCATCATCAACTGGTGCAGCGGCGCGCCGGGAATCTCCCTGTTGACCACGTCAGCGCCGTCGACAGCGGTGAGCGTCGACGCGCTATTCGGCGTGACCAACGTGTCGCGCCTGGAATACAGCGCCGTATAGACCACCGACGGGTCCGTATCCGGCAGAGGATCAGCGTTCTCGCGCATCCATTTTGATCCCGCCAGTTGCTGAGGCACGCTCGCGCTGAGAAGAAGCTTCGTCAGACCCGGATGCCGGTCGAATCGCCGGAGCACGCGCGGGGCCGCACCTTCTAGATCCGTGCCGTGGAAATTCGCGCCCATTGCGACCACACGCCGCACTTTGTCCGCACCGCCCTGGGCGATGAACAGCTTCGTCAGCAGCCCGCCCTGCGAATGCGCGACAATATCGACCTGGTCCGCCCCCGTTACCGCGAGCACCTTATCGACGTCCGCCCGCAGCTGGTCCAGCGACTCCTCCAACCTTCCCGTCCCGTACAGCCCAGGCAGGAACATCTTCCCGTAGTTGAAACCCCACACCCAGTAGCCGTTATCTCGCAGGTGCCGCGCGCTGCGGCGGAACCCGCTTGCCCGGCTGTGGATCCCGTGCACGTAAAGCACCGGGGTCGGATGTGTCGGTGTGAAATCGGAGTCGTTGAGAACAGGCCTGAACAGGTTCACACCGCTTACGCTAACAGTGCTTCGGCGTGTGGTCGCCCCGATCGCGCTCAAGACCCCACGTGACCAGCGCGGTGATCTTCGGGTTCTGAGGCATGAAAATGTGGTTGACCTTCCCGCCGCACACGGCCTGAACCTCGACATTTGCAACGTCAGCCCGGTTCACCGACTCGAGCATGGAGCTTGTGTACGGGGTGACCACACCGTCGCTCGAGGAGTAGAGCGATGTGTACACCACACGGGGATCGGTGTCCGGGAACGTGTTCAGAGTGCGGATATGCTCCGAGTCCCAGTGCTGCTGGGACGGAGACTGGATCGCGGAACTGCTCGATTCCCGCGCGTTTCCACCCTCCATCAGACCATTGCCCCTCGTCCCGTGGAAGGAGCCGCCCGCCCCGACAACGCGCCTGACATTGTCCGCGCCACCAAGCTGTGCGATGTACTTCTTGGCCAGCATCGCTCCTTGCGAGTGCCCGACGATGTCGACTTTCTCCGCCCCCGTTAGCGATTTCACCTTCTCCACGTTGGCGGCGAGTTCCCGTGCATTCGAATCCACGTCCGCCAAACCGTAAAACCCAGGTAACAGTGCTTGCTTCGCGGGTGGAAGCTTGCCGAAGTCCCACGCGAAAACGCAATACCCGCGTTTTTTGAGCACCTTCGCCGTCAGAAGCCACATGGCTGAATTTCCTGCGGTTCCGTGAACAAACAGCACCGGCGTGGGATGCTCCGGTGCAGGGGTGCAGGAAGGATCGTTGAACACCGTGGCTGCCTGAGGACTCAGCCCACCCGGGGCGAGCCCTGACGAGCCCAGCGGACCTGTGCCTGAAGAACCACTGCTCGAGCCGGCCGCTTCGCTACTCAATGCGCTAGATAACTGGCTGTTACTGGACTGAGCTGAAGAAGGGGCAGGTGCAGCCAAGAGGCAAGCACCTGCGGTGAGTGCCGCTGCGACACGACGGGAAAACTGTTTCATGTCCAAAACAGTATCAAGGGAAAGATTCGCCGGGCGAAGAATGGAGCCGGCGACGAGAATCGAACTCGCACTCTCAGCTTGGGAAGCTGATGTTCTACCACTAAACTACGCCGGCTTCGCTGCTCGGAAGCAGCGCAGATCATCGTAGCACCGCCCGTATCCGAGACTGAAAAACCCTGCCAGCCCGCGGCAGAAGGCGGCACCGTAAGATGAAGCCGTGCTTCTTTCTGACCGTGACATTCGTTCCGCCATCGACTCCGGCCGTCTGAGCATCGATCCGTTCAGCCCGGACCTGGTGCAGCCGTCCAGTGTGGACGTGCGCATCGACCGCTTCTTCCGCGTGTTCAACAACTCCAAGTACACGCACATCGACCCGAAGAAGGAAATGCCGGAGCTGACCACCGAGGTGGAAGTTCCGGAAGGGGAGCCGTTTGTGCTTCACCCCGGTGAATTCGTCCTCGCTGCCACCCTCGAGAACTTCGCGCTGCCCGCTGACCTCGCTGGACGCCTGGAAGGCAAGAGTTCGCTTGGACGCCTCGGCCTGGTCACGCACTCCACCGCAGGGTTCATCGACCCGGGCTTTACCGGCCATATCACCCTCGAGCTGTCCAATGTGGCCAACCTGCCGATCACCCTTTGGCCGGAGATGAAGGTGGGGCAGCTTGCGCTGTTTCAGATGTCGTCGCCTGCCGAGAATCCCTACGGTTCATCTGCCGTCGGTTCCAAGTATCAGGGGCAGCGTGGCCCGACGCCGTCGAAGGCGTACCTGAACTTCCGGTAGTAGCTCGCGGGGGTAATCAACCCCGTATTCGGCGTGGGTGGGCTCGAGTGATTAAGCTCGTTTTCAACAGGTTTTCATTAACGGAAAACGTTTTCACTTAGGAGACAGGAGTCCCCCATGACCACCACCAACGACGCTGCTAACCAGGGCTGCTGCGGCGGCCACGACGACAAGAACGAACTCGGCCTCAAAGACGTGCACGCCACCGACGCGAAGTGCGGTTGCGAGTCTGGCCACTGCGAGTGCGGCCACCACATGACCTGCGACTGCGAAACAAACGAGTGCGAGTGCGACTGCAAGAAGGGTCAGGGCCACGCACACTGCACTGAGCACGGCCATGAGCACCACCACGAAAAGGGCGAGTGCGAGTGCGAGCCGCACGAGGTCAAGGAGACAGCGGGCTGCGGTTGCGGCCACGCTCACTAGATTCCCGAAGCTAAAGCGGGCGCGCGGTTTGCGTGCCCGCTTTGTTCATTCCCAATTCGGCTGACCTTAACCGCGATATGGGTCAAGGTGGGCGCGAACCTTGCATAATGTCCCGTATGCGCATGACTGTGATTGGCACCGGGTACCTTGGAGCAACGCACGCCGCCTGCATGGCGGAACTGGGGCACGAGGTGCTCGGCATCGACGTTGACCAGGCGAAAATCGACGCGTTGAAGAACGGCGACGTTCCGTTCTACGAGCCGGGGCTGCCGGAAGTGCTCAAACGCAATATCGAGTCCGGTCGCTTGGGCTTTACCACTGACTACGAGGAAGCCGCGGCGTTCGCGAACGTGCACTTCATTGGTGTGGGCACTCCGCAGCAGCGCGGTTCGTATGCGGCGGACACCACCTATGTCGAGGCTGCGATCGACTCGCTGGTCCCGCACCTCGAGGGTGAGCACGTGATCCTCGGCAAGTCGACGGTCCCGGTCGGCACGGCACGCGCGCTGCAGGAGCGCGCCGACGCTGTAGCCGAACAGGCCGGCAAGGGCGCGAGCGTTGAAGTGGCATGGAACCCGGAGTTCCTGCGCGAAGGCTACGCGGTCAAGGACACGATTGAGCCGGACCGCATCGTGCTCGGCACGCGCGGGGAGAATTCGCGGGCTGAGGAGGTCGCCCGCGAGATCTACGCGACGCCGCTCGCCAAGGACACCCCGTTCATCGTCACCGACCTGCAGACCGCGGAGCTGGTGAAGGTCTCCGCGAACGCGTTTTTGGCCACGAAGATCAGCTTCATCAATGCCGTCAGCGAGGTCTGCGAGATCGTCGGGGCCGATGTCACCCAGCTTGCCGACGCGATCGGCCACGACGACCGCATCGGGCGTAAGTTCCTGGGTGCCGGCCTCGGTTTCGGCGGCGGCTGCCTGCCGAAGGATATCCGCGCGTTCATGGCGCGTGCCGGCGAGGTGGGTGCCGACCAGGCATTGACGTTCTTGCGCGAGGTCGACGCGATCAATATGCGCCGGCGTGAGCGCGTGATCGACCTGTCGCGTGAGATTCTCGGCTCCCTGATCGGACGTCGGATCACCGTGCTGGGTGCCGCGTTCAAGCCGAATTCTGACGATGTGCGTGATTCGCCGGCGCTCGCGGTGGCCGGCCAGCTCAACCTGGCTGGTGCTGCGGTGCGTGTCTACGACCCGCAGGGCATGGACAATGCCCGCAAGGTCTTCCCGACGCTGGACTACGCGGCCTCCCTCGACGATGCGCTCACCGATGCCGAGCTTGTGATTCTCGCTACCGAGTGGGACGAATTCAAGCAGATGGATCCGGAGCACGCCGGACAGCTCGTCGCAGAGAAGAAGCTTATCGACGCCCGCAATGTCCTCCCCGTCGCCTCCTGGCAGGAGGCCGGATGGGAGATGTGGGCGCTGGGGCGTTCACTCTAGCGCTGGCCGGGGGTGGGTCGTGCTACTTTCTTGCTCCTTAAAGGCTCAATGACACCCAAAGGATACACAAGGTGCCTTCCTTCGACGGCCGGATTCCCGATTCTGGCCGATGCCTCATGTTGACGAATTCCCACCACACCCCAACCCTTCGGCACTAACTCGGCCAAGTCAGGGTTGGGCAAGACGCCTGCCACAAACTACTGAAAACCATTGCCGTTTAAACCCTCCTCTGGTTTACTCGGGGCCATGCAGACAGTAGATACCCTCATCATCGGCGGTGGCGCGGCCGGCCTGCAGGCAGCCCTAGTCATGGTCCGCGCCCGCCGCAGCGTGCTCATTGTTGATTCCGCCACTCCCCGCAACCGTTTCGCCCATGAAATTCATGGAGTCATTGCCCTCGAGGGCACGCCACCCCTTGAGTTTCAAGAGCGCGGCAAGGAGCAGCTGCGCAGCTATGGCGCGCAGATCGTGAACGCCACCGTGGATTCCGTCACCGATAATGACCGCACGCTCACCGCCACGTTGAGCAACGGTGAGACCATCGCTGCCCGCTCTATCATCGTCGCCAGCGGCGTGGACGACGAGCACCCAGCTATCCCGGGCCTGCAAGAAAACTGGGGAAATACGGTCCTCCACTGCCCCTACTGCCACGGATACGAGGTGGCGGACAAGAAGCTCGGCGTGCTCTGCATCGGCGAGTTCTCCTTCCACCATGCCGCGGTTCTGCGCCAGTGGTCGAAGGACATCACCTTCTTCACCAATGGAATGGAATTCACCGACGAGCAGCGCGCGGACCTGACTCGGCGGGGCATTGCGCTTATCGACGGCCCCGTCACCGCCTTCCAAGACGGAAAAGTCCTGCTGGAAAGCGACGAGCATGCCGTCGATGCACTGTTTTACATGCCCATTCCCCGCCCCCACGATGAGTTCCTCGCTGACCTCAATCTCAAGCGCCATAGCCCGCCACCGGCGATGGGCGGCAGCCTGATCGAGGCTGATCTCACCGGTGCCACCAGCCACCCGCGCATTTGGGCCGTAGGCAACGTGGTCAATCCAGGTGCACAGGTGGCGATGGCCATGGGCCAGGCCAACGCTGCTGCTATCACGGTCAACGGCTTCCTCGTCGAGGATGATTGGATTTAAGTACGGTGGTGTGGAATGAAAGCCATCATTCAGACCAATCCGGAAGACCCACACTCGCTGGAGCTGGGGGGCGGTGCCGTCGATAAGCGAGTGCACCATGCGCTGCGCTTGATCAGTGCTGGTGGTAATCGGACAGGAAGTTGCCCAGGCGCTCCAGCGCGTTCTCCAGCTGGGACGCCCACGGGAGGGTGACCACGCGGAAGTGGTCTGGTGTCGGGTAGTTGAAGCCGGAGCCGCCGACCATGAGGATCTTCTCGCTCTTGAGTAGGTCGAGCATGAATTGCTCGTCGTCGTGGATTTGGTACATGTCCATGTCCAGCTTCGGGAACGCGTACATCGCGCCCTTCGGCTCGACGACGGAGACACCGGGGATCTCGCGGAGCTTCTTCACAGCGACATCGCGCTGCTTCTTCAAGCGGCCACCTTCGCCGGTCAGGCCGTAAATGGACTGGCGTCCGCCGAGAGCGACCTGGATGGCATGCTGGCCCGGCACATTCGAGCACAGACGCGTGCCGGCCAGCAGGTCCAGCCCCTCGATGAAGCCGGTGGCGCGGCGGCGCGGACCAGTAATCACCAGCCAGCCGGCGCGGTAACCGCACACGCGGTAGGCCTTGGAAAGACCATTGAACGTCAGAGTGACTAGGTCGGGGGCGATGGCGGCCATGGAGTGGTGCACGGCGCCGTCGTAAAGCACGCGATCGTAGATCTCGTCGGAGAGCACCATGAGCTCGTGCTCGCGCGCGACGTCGGCGATATCCTCCAGAACCTTCTTCGAATAGACCGCGCCCGTCGGGTTATTCGGGTTGATCACCACGATCGCCTTCGTGCGGTCCGTGACCTTCGAGCGGATGTCCTCGATCGACGGGTTCCAACCATCCTCTTCGTCGCAAAGATAGTGGACAGCCTTACCGCCCGCGAGCGTCGTCGCAGCAGTCCAGAGGGGATAGTCGGGGGAGGGGATGAGGACCTCGTCGCCGTCGTTAAGCAGAGCTTGCGTAGTCATCGTGATGAGCTCGGACACGCCGTTGCCCAAATACACGTCGTCGATGTCGAAGTCCGGGAAGCCGTCGATCTCCTCGTAACGCGTGACGATGGCACGCCGCGCCGGAATGATGCCCTTAGACGTCGTGTACCCCTGCGATGTCGGCAACGCCGCGATCATGTCCCGCATGATCACATCCGGTGCCTCGAAACCGAAGACCGCCGGGTTACCAGTATTGAGCTTCAAAATGGTGTGGCCGTCGCGCTCCATCTCCTCTGCCGCCGTCGCGACAGGACCGCGGAGATCGTACGACACACCCTTGATCTTCTCCGCCTGATCGAAGTGGCGGTGTGCCTTGAGCGGCGCACGCTGCTGCTTTTCTTGCTTGCCGGACTTCTTCTCTTTGCTCATACGGCAATTGTCCCAAAAATCCGGCGCCTATTTAGTGAAACGGTTTAACGCGCGCTGCGCCAAATTCATCGCATCGCCCGTCAGCTGGTCGCGCTGCAAAGTGCGCTCCACCTTCCGACGCTCCAACTCCAATCGGTTCGCCTGCTGCAACTCCCGGAACCTTTGGCGGTCAAGCTGCCGCGGACTCGGTGCGTACCAGCTGTCCGGCCCGGCCTTCATGATGTAGAGAAGCGTGAATAGCGTCGGGATGATCAGCAGCAGCAACGCCCATGCCCCCGTCCCCGTCGCGGTCGAAAGCCCCACTGCTCCCGCGAAAGATGCCAACGACCCCAAGAGGAAAATGCCCAGACGCGTGTTCTTCCCGTTCGCGCGGGCACGTTCGATCTCGCTGCGCGTGAACACCTGTTCCGAATCGCCCGGCTGATGCGGCTGGTGCTCCGGCAAATCCCGGAAGAGCGGAACTAAGTCACGGTGCGTGGTCGCGGCACCGACTTCCTCGCAGCGGCGGTTGAATTCGTCCGCGTCCAGTCGGCCTTCGCCCAGCGCATAGCTCAGTCTTGCGACAGCCTCCGAGCGGTCCACATCCGACAGGCGGACGAGATCGTTGCCGCGCTGCTGCGGTGTCGTCGGGTGCTGTGGTCGGTACGGCTGAGACTGGTTCATCACAATTTCAATACTAAACCGACGAGCTTGCCGTTCCGCCTCGACAAACGTTCGCCCACAAATATCATGTATCCCATGAGTAATCCGAATAACTCCAATGACTACCCCAGCTACGGTGGCTACTCGTCTTACGGTGGCGGCCAGAATTCCAACAATCCCAGTAACTCCGGCAACTACGGCAATCCCGGCAGCTACGGCAACTACGGCAATGATGCCGGCCAGGGCTACGGGCAGAACCCCGGCAATTCCTACCCGCCGACATCCGGATACGTGAACCCGGAGCTCGGGTCGGAGTCCGGCCGTCCGCTGCAGATCCCGCCGACCAAGCTGTCGCCGGCTGAGCCCATCGCATTCGGCTTCAAGCGCTTCTTCACTAGCCAGTGGCACGTCTACCTCGGGCTGATGTTCCTGCCGTTCCTCATCGCGATGGTCGGTTTCTTCGTGATCATCCTCCCGCAGATCATCAACGACGCAAACAGCGCCTCCGGGGAGATCAGCACCGGTCTTGGTGTGTCCATGGCCATTTGGTACGTGGTGATCATCGGCTTGTCGATGGTCTCCAGCCTCGCCCTCACGAAGGCCGCTGTGAAGGACACCCGCGGAGTGAAACCGACGTGGCAGAACGCATTCAAGGACGTGCCCTGGGGCAACGGCATTCTCGTCTACGTTCTTCTGATGATCGCCATGATTGTGGTGTATGTCGGAATAGTGGCTCTCGGTGCGGTCCTTGCGCAGGTCTCTGAAGTGCTCGCCGTGATCGTGGTGTTCGTGGCCATGATTGGGTTCCTGTTTCTGTATCCGTTCGCTGCGATGATTCCGCTCTACGCCATCGACAGGAAGACCAGCGCCATCGGTGCCTTCGGCGCAGCCTGGAAGGATGTCAAGGCCCAGTACTGGCAGGTCCTCGGCGCTTTGATCCTGACCAATCTCGCCATGATGGTCATCGTAATGGTCACTTTCGGCTTCGGCACACTTGTCATTGCACCGGTGCAGATCTTGGCCACCGTGTTCATCTACCGCTGGATCAGCGAGCACGGCTCGACATCGCAGTCCGGTCCGGGCGCCGGCCCCAATGCTGGACCGGGCCAGCCGTACCAGAACCCGGGCCAGCCGGGTGGCTACATGAGCATGTACTAGACCGTGACGCTGCGGCTTAGCCCTCTTCGCTGAACTGGGACTGGATCAGTTCGAAGTAGGTTCCTCGCCGGGCAAGGAGCTCCTCGTGGGTTCCCTGCTCGGCGATTTTTCCGTTCTGCATGACGATGATGAGGTCAGCGTTCCGGATCGTGGACAAGCGGTGCGCGATGACGAAGCTGGTGCGCTGGCTGCGCAGCGCATTCATGGCCTCCTGGACGAGGACCTCAGTGCGTGTGTCGACCGACGATGTCGCTTCGTCGAGGATGAGCAGGGCCGGTTGGGAGAGGAACGCGCGGGCGATGGTGATCAGCTGGCGTTCACCGGCGGAAATGGAGCCGCCGTCCTGGTCGATCTCCGTGTCGTACCCGTCGGGCAGCGACCGGACGAAACGGTCGACGTACGTGGCCTCCGCAGCGGCGATGACCTCTTCGTCGGTCGCATCGAGGCGGCCGTAACGGATGTTCTCCATGATCGTGCCCTTGAACAGCACAGCGTCCTGGAGGACCATGCCGATATGGGAGCGCAGCTGCGCCCGGGACATGTCGCGGATGTCCGTGCCGTCGAGGCGGATCGCGCCGGCGTCAATCTCGTAGAAGCGCATGATCAGGTTGACCAGGGTGGTCTTGCCAGCGCCCGTGGGGCCGACGATGGCGGCGGTCTGGCCCGGTTCGACGCGCAAGGACAGGTCCTCGATGAGGGGGACATCGGGGGAGTAGGAGAAGTCGACGTGGTCGAATTCGACAAGTCCCTGGACATCACCCATGGATTTCGTCGCAGTGTCTTGCTCTTCTTCCTCCGCGTCGAGCAGCTCAAAGACGCGCTCGGCGGAGGCGACGCCGGACTGCAGCATCTGCATCATGCCGGCGACCTCGCCGAGCGGCTGATTCATCTGGCGGGAGTACTGGATGAAGGCGGTGGCGTCGCCGAGAGTGATCCTGCCGGAGGCCACCTTCAGGCCGCCGAGCACCGCGATGGCCACATAGGACAGCGAACCAATGAACTGCATGATCGGGTGCATCGAATTCGCCAAGAACTGGGCCTTCTGTGCGGCTGCGGCGAGTTCCTCGTTGCGCTCGTCGAACTGTTGGCGGATCTCCTCGGAGCGGCCGAAAATCCGGGCCACATCGTGGCCGGTGAAGGCCTCCTCCACATGGCCGTTCAAATTTCCGGTGGCCTTCCACTGGGTGACGAATTCCTTCTGGGAGCGGGTGCCCACCAAGCCCATGACGGCGCCGGTCAGCGGGATTGCCAGCAGGGCAACGATGGCGAGCTGCCACGAGATGGCGAACATCATGACGATGATGCCGGCGAGGGTGAGGACCGCGTTGAACAGCATCGAGAGCGATTGCTGGAGGGCCTGCTGGATGTTGTCGACGTCGTTGGTTGTGCGGCTCATGACGTCGCCGCGTTGACGCGAATCGAAATAAGACAGCGGCAGCCGGTTGATTTTCTCTTCGACCCGTTCGCGCAGACCATATACGGCGCGAATGGTCAGCTTGTTCAGTATCGCTCCCTGCGCCCACATGAGCAGCGCGGCGATCGAATAGAAAGCCAGCACCATGATGATGAGCTCACGGAGCCTGTCGAAGTCGATGCCGTGGCCCGGGTTCAGATCCATGGCCGCGGCCATGTCCGCGAAACGGTCCTGGCCTGCCGCACGCAAGCCTTCAACGGCCTGTTCGGCGGTGGTTCCTTCCGGCAGCTGCTTTGACACAACACCGGCGAAGATCACGTCCATCGCGTGCCCCATCACGCGCGGCGCCCACACGGCGAGGAGGACGGAACCCGCGTTCATCAGGAAGACGAAGATGAGCGCGATTTTGTAGGGGGCCAACAGGCCGAGCAGGCGCTTCGCGGAGGGCCAGAACTGCTTGGCTTTCCGGGGAGCCTTATTGGAGTAGTCGTCCCCGGCCATGCTTTCTTCATAGGCGGCCAGTTGGTCGTCGGTCAGCTGTTCGCTCATGCTGTCACCGCCTTCTGGCTCGCATCGATTTCACGGTAGGTGGAGCTTGTGCGCAGCAGCTCGTCGTGGGTTCCGCGTGCGACGATCTCGCCAGCTTCCATCACGAGAATCTGGTCCGCGTTGCTTATCGACGCCACCCGCTGCGCCACCACCAGCACCGTGGCATCCGCCGTGTAGCTGGTCATGGCCCGCTGCAGTTTGGCTTCGGTGACGGCATCGAGGGCGGAGAACGAATCGTCGAAGAGATAGACGTCCGGCCGTGCGACGAGCATGCGCGCAATGCACAGCCGCTGGCGCTGGCCACCGGAGACATTGGTGCCGCCTTGGGCGATGGGCATGTCCAGGTCGTCGACGAAGTGCGCCTGGGCGGTGCGCAGCGCTTCCCACATCTCCTCGTCGGTGGCGTCCGGCTTGCCCACGCGGAGGTTGGAGGCGATGGTGCCGCGGTACAGCCACGGCTTCTGCGGGACCATGCCCACCTTGCCGCCCACGCTGACCTGCCCGGAAGTGGGGTAGTAGAGCTGCGGGATGAGCCCCATGAGTGTCGACTTCCCCGAACCTGTCGAGCCGATGACTGCCGTGACGGTACCGGGGCGCGCGGTGAAGTCGACATCTTTGAGCACGGGTTCTTCGGCGCCGGGATAGCGGTAAGTGACGCCGCGGAATTCGACGACGCCGGGCTTAGCTGCGGGCGCATCCGCCTGTTGTTCCGGCGGGGTGGTGTGTTCGTAGTGCAGCACCTCCGCAATACGGCGGCCGCAGACAATGGCGCGCGGAAGCATCATGAGCATGAACACGCCCATCATCACCGCCATGAGGATCTGCATGAGGTACTGCATGAATGCGGTGAGCGAGCCGACCTCGACGAGCCCCTGATCCACCCGGTGGCCGCCGAACCAGAGGACCGCCGCGGTGGCGAGGTTCAGGATGAGCATGATGACGGGGAACATCGTGACAAAGACGCGGCCGATATTCAGGCTCAGCTTCGTCAACGCGGTGTTGGCGTCGGTGAAGCGCTCCGTCTCGAAGTCCTCGCGGCCGAAGGCGCGGACGACGCGGATGCCGGCGATCTGCTCGCGCAGCAGCCCGTTGATGGCGTCGAGTTTCTGCTGCATCTTCCGGAACAGCGGCATGAGCAGCGCCGCGATGACGGCGACCACGACAGCGAGCACCGCTACAGCCACGATGACCAGCCACGACATTCCCGCGTCCTGACGCAGCGCCATGATCACGCCGCCCACCGCCATGATCGGGGCGGTAACCATGAAATTGAAGAACAGCAGCGTTGTCATCTGCACCTGCTGCACGTCGTTCGTAGCTCGGGTGGTCAGCGTCGCCGCGCCGAAGTGCGACATGTCTTCGGAGGTGAAGCTGCTGACATTGTCGTAGACGGCTCGGCGGATATCGCGGCCGGTGCGCATCGCCGCCGCCGAGGCGAACCACACCGCGGCCACAGCCGCGGCGACCTGCACCAGCGAGACCGCCAGCATGAGCAGGCCGGTGCGCCGGATGTATGCCACATCGGCCTGTGCGACACCGTTATTGATGATGTCCGCGTTCAAGTCCGGCAAAAATAACGTGGCCAACGTGGACAGAAGTTGCAGCACGACCACCGCGGCGATCAAACCTGCGTAGGGTCTGCTGAACCTCCCGGTCAGGCGCACTAATTCCATGAAAAATCCCCTCGCTGCAAACGGTGGCGGTAACAGCCTACAGCTGGGGACGCGACGTCGATAAGCGTGATTGTTTGTAATTTCTCTTTGGAGTTGAAAGGCCGCGCATTCTGGCTGACAATTGGGGCGCTGTTTCCTTACTGAACGAAAGGGTTTCTCATGTACTGGTGGTTTGACAATATCTTCGATTACATCGCGTACCGTGGCTCCTCCATCGCGTTCAACCGCGTGGATCAGTACCTGTACAACTACGTCAACATGATGTTCCGCCGTTAAGAACAACTGAGACGAGAAGAGCTCCCCGCCCGCGTGATGGGTGGGGAGCTCTTTGCTGGGTGGTTAAGCTTGCCAGCGGTCGTCCGGGCCGGTCGTGCGGTCCGCGTAACGCTTCTTCGCATTGTCGTAATCCTCCACCGGCAGCTGGTAGAAGAACACGCGGGGCATGACAGACTCCGAGTGATCACGGTGTCGTAATAGCGGGTCAGTTCGCCGACGCTGATGGCGGTGGCAGCCGAGCCGACCTGGACGTTTCCGAATAGGCGTAGGCGGGGGACGAGGTTGGTGCCCGTGGTGGGGGCGCGGTGTGTCGAGCCGAAGCGGATCAGGCAGGTCGGTGCGGGGGCTGAGCTGAAAAGGTCGACGAAGTGGTCGCCCATGCAGATGAGAAGGTCTGAGGTTTCAATGGCTGCGGGTCCGTGGCCGATGACGGCTACATGGTGGGCTGCGTTGACGGCGTCATCGTGGGTCATTGTGCTCTCCTTCTCTTGGGTTCGGTGGTGTGGGGGCGACCAAAAACAGGTAGACCGCTTGGTCTGTAAGGGTAATCACTGCGGGTCGATGATCAAGGTTTTGCTGAGATTTACATTCAATACATTTCGCAGCCCAGTGATGGAAATGGGGTTGCTGCACTGGTTTAGACTGAGTGGTATATGTAGCGTTCGTCACAGTGATTACGGCCACGGTGCCAGATAGACAGATCGGTTCGCGAACAGGCTCCGCTCCCGGGGCTTTGTACGGTGCCGTGAGGACGACCAGGAGGAGGCAGCATGGCAGCCACCACGAAGACTGCGAACGCCAGGAATGGGAGTGGCGCAAGTCCAGCGCGCAAGCGCCCGGCCCGCACGCCGAAGCCGGAGGGCCAGTGGAAGGTCGACGGCAGAACCCCGCTCAATCATGATGAGGAGTTGAAGCAGGTTGAGTCGGTGCTGGAGGTGAAGCAGCGGGTGATCGACACGTACTCGAAGCAGGGCTTCGCGTCGATTCCGAATGAGGATCTCTACCCGCGTTTCAAGTGGTTGGGTCTGTACACGCAGCGCAAGCAAAACTTGGGCGGCGAGCACACGGGCAAGGACAATCTTGAGCTGCAGGACGAATTCTTCATGGCGCGCGTGCGTTTCGACGGCGGGCAGTGCTCCACGGACCAGGCGCGCGCGGTGGGGGAGATCTCCCGCGACTACTGCCGTTCCACGGCAGACTTGACGGACCGCCAGAATATCCAGCTGCACTGGGTCGGCATCGAGGATGTGCCGGCGATCTGGGAGAAGCTCGAGTCCGTCGGGCTGAACACGTGGGACGCGTGCGGCGACGTGCCGCGCGTGATCATGGGTTCGCCGGTAGCGGGCGTGGCAAAGGACGAGATCATCGACGCGACGCCGGCGATCGAAAAGATCAAGAACGAATACGTGCTGCGCGAGGAATTCCAGAATCTGCCGCGCAAATTCAAGACGGCGATCTCGGGCAATGCGCGCCAAGACGTGATCCACGAGATCAATGACGTCGCGTTCATCGGCGTGGAGCACCCGGAGTTGGGGCCCGGTTTCGAGCTTTTCGTCGGGGGTGGCTTATCGACGAACCCGATGCTGGCGAAGTCGCTCGGCGTGTTCGTCACGTTGGACGAGGTGCCGGAAGTCTGGGCTGCGGTGGTGCGCATCTTCAGGGATTACGGTTACCGCCGGCTGCGGAATCGGGCGAGGCTCAAGTTCTTGGTGGCGCAGTGGGGCGTCGATAAGTTCCGCCAGGTGCTCGAGGACGAGTACTTGGGCTACAAGCTTCCCGACGGCCCGCGCGCGCCGATGAATGTCATCGACCGCGATCACGTGGGCGTGCACGAGCAAATTGACGGCAAGGTCTACCTGGGTGTGAAGCCCACGATGGGGCACCTGACGGGCGAGCAGCTCATTGCGATCGCTGATGTGGCGGAGTCGTACGGGCTGACGCGTCTGCGGCTGACGCCGTTCAAGGAGATCCTTTTTCTGGATGTTGATCCAGAAAAAGCAGAAGAACTAGCGGATGACCTGCAGGAGATGGGGCTGTACTCCGCCCCTAGTGAATTCCGCCGCGGCATGCTCACGTGCACGGGCCTGGAATACTGCAAGCTCGCGCACACCACGACGAAGGCGAGGGGCATCGAGCTTGTCGACGAGCTCGAGGACCGCTTCGGTGACATCGATTCCCCCATCACCATCACGCTCAACGGCTGCCCGAACTCGTGTGCCCGCACGCAGGTCTCCGACATGGGCTTCAAGGGCCAGATGGTCGATGACGGCAACGGCAATAAGGTCGAAGGTTTCCAGGTTCACCTGGGCGGAACGGTGACGCGCGAGACTCCCGACGGCAACCAGGAGGCCAATTTCGGCCGCAAGATCCGCGGTCACAAGGTGCTCTCGTCCGAATTGGGGGAATACGTGAGCAGGGTGGTGGGAAATTTCGTCGGTAAGCGAAATGAGGGCGAGATTTTCCGCGACTGGGTGCTGCGCGCCGACGAGGAGGACCTGAAGTGAGATTTCGGCGCGAACCGAACGCGAACCGCAATTTTCCAGCACACTGCCCGTATTGCGCGGGCGAGGGGCTGTTTCCTGACGAAACGAGTGATTTCGCGTGGAAATGCACCGAATGCCTCCGTATCTTCGAGGTGAAGTTCTACGGGCAAGACGCCCCGGAACACGCCCCGGCGCCGGCGAAATCCACGGAGGAAGCCCTCCAGGTTTCGCTCGCGCACCACGGGCACGACGCGGTGTTGAGGAAGGAGAAATAATGGTCGACTTTTTGAATCGGCCGAGCGCGAATGTGCGCGACCCCGAGATCAGTCCGGAGGGGCCGAAGGAGACGGAGCCGCTGGATGCGGACATTGCGGCCACCAACGCGAAGCTTGTCGACGACTGGGCCGACGACCTCTACAACGCCTCCGCGCAAGAGATTCTCGAATGGGCCCACACATACGCCCCAGGGAAGCTCGCAGTGACGCTGAGCATGGAGAACACGGTGCTAGCGGAACTTGCGAAGGATTTTCTGCCCGAGGCTGATTTCCTCTTCCTCGACACCGAGTACCACTTCGACGAGACCCTCGAGGTGGCCGACAAGGTGGAGGAGCGCTACCCGGACCAGAAGCTCGTGCGCGCGAAAGCGATCCTGTCGCGCGAGGAGCAGAACCGTATTTATGGCCGCGCGCTGTACCGCACGAACCCGACGGCGTGCTGCCGCATGCGCAAGGTCGAGCCGCTGGCTGTGAGTTTGTCGCCGTACGCCGGTTGGGTGACTGGCCTGCGCCGTGCCGACGGCCCGACGCGCGCTGAAGCCCCCGCGCTGTCGCTCGATGCGACGGGACGGCTGAAGATCTCCCCGCTGATCACGTGGTCGCTGGATGACACCGACGACTATATCGACCGCAAGCAGCTCATCATTCACCCCCTGACGAAGCAGGGCTACCCGTCGATCGGCTGCTCCACCTGCACGATGCCGGTCGCCGAGGGTGAAGACCCCCGCGCCGGGCGGTGGGCGTTCAGCTCCAAGACGGAATGCGGGCTCCACGAATGAGCGAGACAGAGCTAAAGAAAAAGACAGAGGCTACGACTGATATGACGACGACCAAGGAACAGGTACTCTCCCCGCATCTGCGGGACTTAGAGAACGAGTCCATCCACATCATCCGCGAGGTAGCGGGCCAGTTCGACAAGATTGGCTTGCTTTTCTCCTCCGGCAAGGACTCGTGTGTGGTCTACGAGCTGGTTCGCCGCGCTTTTGCGCCGGCCACGCCGCCGATCGAGCTTTTGCACGTGGACACGGGGCACAATTTCCCGGAGGTCATCTCCTTCCGCGATGACCTGGTGGAAAAGACCGGCGCACGCCTGCGCGTCGCCCATGTCCAGGACTGGATTGACCGCGGTGACCTCGTGGAGCGCCCCGACGGCACCCGCAACCCGCTGCAGACCGTCCCGCTGGTGGAGACCATCGCCGAGGTCGGCTACGACGCCGTTTTGGGCGGCGCCCGCCGCGACGAGGAGCGCGCCCGCGCCAAGGAGCGTGTCTTCTCCGTCCGCGATTCCTTCGGCGGCTGGGACCCGCGCCGCCAGCGCCCCGAGCTGTGGGATCTGTACAACGGCGAGAAGCTACCGGGTGAGAATGTCCGCGTGTTCCCCATCTCCAACTGGACTGAGTCGGACGTGTGGGAGTACATCGGCGCGCGCAATATCGAACTGCCCGCCATCTACTTCGCGCACGACCGCGAGGTATTCAACCGCGACGGCATGTGGCTGACCGCCGGTGACTGGGGCGGTCCGCGCGAGGGCGAAAAGATCGAGACCCGCCGCGTGCGCTACCGCACCGTGGGCGACATGTCTTGCACCGGCGCCGTCGAATCCGACGCCACCACCATCGACGAGGTGCTCGCCGAGCTGGCCACCTCCACCTTGACCGAGCGCGGCGCCACCCGCGCCGACGACCGTCTGTCCGAGTCCGCCATGGAGGACCGCAAGAAGGAGGGCTACTTCTGATGAGCGCACCCACAATCTCTTCTCCCGCCGCGAGCGACGTGCTCGCGGACCGCGCCACGCTGCGCCTGTGCACCGCCGGCTCCGTCGACGATGGCAAGTCCACCTTCGTCGGCCGCCTGCTGCACGACACGAAGTCGGTGCTGGCTGACCAGATGGCCAGCGTCGAGCGCACGTCCGCCGACCGCGGTTTCGAGGGGCTCGACCTGTCGCTGCTGGTCGACGGCCTGCGTGCCGAGCGCGAGCAGGGCATCACCATCGACGTCGCTTACCGCTATTTCGCCACCGACAAGCGCACGTTCATCCTCGCGGACACCCCGGGCCACGAGCAGTACACGCGCAACACGGTCACGGGCATGTCCACCTCGCAGGTCGTCGTTTTGCTTGTCGACGCCCGCAACGGCATCAAGCCCCAGACCGTCCGCCACCTCACCGTGGCGAGCTTGCTCGGTGTGAAGACGGTGATCCTGGCCGTGAACAAGATCGACCTGGTGGACTACTCGGAGGATGTCTTCGCGGGCATCCGCGCCGAATTCGAGCAGCGCGCTGCCGCACTGGGCATCGCTGAGCCGCACGCTGTGCCGATCTCGGCGCTGAAGGGCGACAACGTCGCGGAGCGCTCTAGCGAGACTCCGTGGTACGGAGGTCCGAGCGTGCTCGAGCTGCTGGAGACCATTCCGGTGCACTCCGGCCGCGCGCTGGATCTGCCGTTCCGCTTCAATATCCAGTACGTCCTGCGCGAGCACGCCACCGACTACCGCGCATATGCCGGCACGGTCAATGCCGGCACAGTCAGCGTCGGCGACACCGTCACCGCGCCGAACGGAAAGACGACCACGGTCACGCACATCGACACCGCCGACGGTCTCGACGGCGCGACCACCGCGGACGCGGGCGACTCGATCGCACTGCGCCTGGCCGACGACATCGACCTGGCCCGCGGCGACCTGCTGTGCGGTGCCGCACAAGGGGAAAACGCATACCCGGAATTCGTCCGCGAATTCGAAGGCACGGTCGTGGGACTTACCGACAAGGACGTCACGGCAGGCAAGGCTGTGAAGCTGCGCTACGGCACCTCGCTCGTGCGCGCACGCGTGGCCAGCGTCGACCGCGTCCTGGACATTGACGGCACTCCGGAGACCAACTCCGACGAGACGTCGCCGGAATCCTTCGGCCTCAACGACATCGCGCACGTGACCATCCAGACGGCGCAGGAGCTGCCCGTCGAGGAGTACGCCGCGCGCGGAGCCGTGGGCAATTTCCTGCTCATCGACCAGGCCAGCGGAAACACGCTCGCCGCGGGACTCGTGGGAACGCGATTGAGGTAACAGCATGACGGCATTGATCACGCTCTCGCACGGCTCGCGCCACCCAGGTGCGAAGCTGGGAGTCAGCGAGCTCACGCAGGCAGCGGCGCGCCAGCTGGGGGTGACGGGAATCGACGCTCACCTCGAGTTCGACGCCCCCGACCTCACGGCGGCCGCACGCGTGCTCGCCGAGCGCGGACACACCCGCGCCGTGGTCGTGCCCACGCTGTTCACCAAGGCTTTCCACGCCACCCATGACGTGCCCGAGGCGATTGCCGAAGCGACCGCCGAAACAGGGCTCGAACTCATTCCGGCCGCAGGACTTGGTCAGGGACGCGACGTCGCGGCTGTGCTCGCGGCACGCGCGCTTATCGACGCCCCCCGCGCCTCCCACATCATCCTCTACCCCGTCGGCACCTCCAATGAAAAGGCGGCGGGGAAGACGATTGAGCTGGGACGGGACGTCGAAAAGCTCACTGGCATGTCCGTGACTACCGTTCCTGCGACTGGTCACGGTGGGCTCGTCGGCGCGGACGGAATTGCGGCCGTCGCGGATGAAAACGCTCATTTATTACCGCTATTTGTCACGAGGGGGTTGCTGCTGGACCGGGTGTGCCGAATGTGGCCCGGGACCATCTCCGCACCGTTAGGCGCGGATCTCGCGCACATCGTCGCCGCGCGCTACCTGGCGGCGCAATCCCTCTCACACGCAAAGGTCTAAGCATGAATCGCATGGTCACACTCATTCTCATTGCAGTCGCGGGTCTCGCAGGCCAGCTTGTCGACGGTGGCCTCGGCATGGGATTCGGCGTCACCTCCACCACCATGTTGATCATGCTCGCCAGCCTCGGCCCCGCGCAGGCGTCCGCCGTGGTGCACACCGCTGAGCTGGGAACGACCCTGGTCTCTGGCTTGAGCCACTGGCGATTCGGCAACGTGGATTGGCGGGTGGTCGCCGCGATCGGCATACCGGGTGCAATCGGTGCGTTCGCGGGCGCGACCGTCCTGTCGAACCTATCGACGGAAGCCGCCAAGCCGATCATGTCCCTCATTCTCGCCGCGATCGGCATCAACCTGGTGTGGCGTTTCTCCCGTGGCATTGTGCGCCGCAAAGTCGCTGAAAAACCGCACTCGAAGCCGTTCCTCGGGGTGCTGGGTATCTTCGGCGGCTTCGTCGACGCCACTGGCGGTGGCGGTTGGGGCCCGGTGACAACCTCGACCCTGCTGTCCGCCGGCCGCAGCGAACCGCGCCGCATCGTCGGTACCGTGACCACCGCCGAGTTCTTCGTCACCACCGCCGCGACCGCCGGCTTTGCCATCGGGATGTGGGAAGACCTCGTGGCCAACCTAGCTGCAGTTGTCGCCCTGCTCATCGGCGGAGTCATCGCTGCACCGCTGGCCGCTTGGCTGGTCACCCGCCTTAACCCGATCCTGCTCGGCGGCATCGTGGGCACCTTGATCGTCACGCTCAATCTGCCAGTCGTGTTCAAGGCCCTCGGCGCCGGCGCCTCCATCCTGGTCGCCGTCCGCGTCGTCGTCATCGTTGCTGGTGTCGTCCTGGCCATCCGCGGCTGGAAGCGCGCCCGAGAGAATTCACGCGCCGCCGCCGAAAAGGAGGGGGCCAGTCCATCCGGCGGCGCAGCGACTGCGCCACAGTCCACCTCGGTCACTGCCCGGCGCTAGCTGAAGCGCGGAAGCCAGCGGGTGGGGGTTAAACTAGGCCACATTCATCCGCTAGCTGAAAGACACTCGCCATGCTCGTTAGTGAAGCACTGTTTCTCCTGCTCTCGAACAAGTCTGACCGTTTTGAGATCGGAGTGAGCCACCAGCGCATCGCCCTCAACGGCGCGCTGCTGTGCGATCTTGTCGCCACTGGTTTGGCCACGATCGAGGACGGCAAATCTCCCACCGCGGTCGCCGCGGCGGGCGCAGCGAAGCGTGCGGCATCTCACCCGGCCTTGGCTCACGGCGTGTCCCGCTTAGAGGCCAAAGACGGCCAGACAGTCTACTCGGCGTTGAATTCCCGTAAGTTCGCCGACAAGGAAGCGCTCGCGCAGCGCCTCATCGAGGAAGGCGTGCTCGACCAGGAGCGCGCAAGCTTCCTCGGCTTGAAGTGGACTCGCTTCCCGGAAAAGGACGAGACCATCGAGGCCGCCATGCGCGACCGTTACCGCGATATCTTCCACGGCCATGCGGAGCCGCGCCCCGAAGAGGCCATGGTGATCCTGCTGCTGAAGAACACCGGTGAGCTGCGCCGCGTCTTCCTCGACGAGATCCAGGGCGTGCCCTTCAATGACGTGCGCGTCCGGGTGCGCGATATCGACCGGGCGGTGCTCGAGGGCGCGACCTTCGACCACGCCAAGGAGATCAATATCGTCCTCGCCGCGGTCGCGCGGGCCGCTGCCGTCGAGGAAGAGGCCGCGTCCAGCTAGCGGCCGGGATCGGAGCTGGCTACGGCACGCGGTGGGTCCAGGCGTCGGTGCTGAACTTCTCGTCGACAAGCTTCTCGGCAGCGGCGATGTCCGCGTCGGTGAGCTCGCCGACTTCGGCCGGGTAGCGGGAGACGAAGGTGTTCATCAGCGTCTCGATGACCTCCTGGCGGGAGACACCGGTCTGGCGGCGGAGCGGGTCGACACGCTTCTTGGCGGAGCGCACGCCCTTGTCGGCGAGCTTCACCTTGCCCACGCGCAGCACTTCCATCATCTTGTCGGCGTTGATGTCGTAGCTCATGGTCGTGTGGTGCAGGATCGCGCCCTGGACACGCTTCTGGGCGGCACCGCCGATCTTGCCGCCGTCGGAGGTGATGTCGTTGATGGGCACGTACCAGGCATTCACACCGAGTGACTGCAGACCGGCGAGCACCCAGGTGTCCAGGTACTGGTAGCTGTCCACGTAGCTCAGGCCTGCGACGACGTCGTCGGGCAGGTACATGGAGTACGTGACGCAGTTGCCGCCCTCCATGAACATCGCACCGCCGCCGGAGATGCGGCGCACGGGCACGATGCCGTGCTTCTCAATGCCCTCCGGGTCCAGCTCATTCTGGAAGGACTGGTAGGAGCCGAAGACGACGGCCTTGTCCTCCCACTCCCAGAAGCGCAGGATCGGGCCCTTGCGGCCGGCGGCGACTTCGTCGAGGAGGTACTGGTCCAAAGCGACATTCACCGGGGTCGGCAGAACGGGGGAGTGGATGACGGTCCAGTCATAGTCGGTGAGGTCTTTGGCGTCGAGAAGCGCGCGTCGCGAGGTGATAGCGACATCCCGGGTGGAGAATCCGTGGAGGGAGACATCGGGGAGGGGTGCTAACGCGTCGTCGATACGCTTCTGCAGGTCGTCGGCTGATTCCGTGACGGACGCGCCGACGAGTGCGCCGTTGATCGCGTCGTACGCCTCCTCCGGCTCGAGGAAGAAATCGCCCGAAATCTTGGCGTCGGTGATCGTCGCGCCGTCGTCGGTGATATCCGCGACGACGAGCTTTCCGCCGGAGACCTTTACTTCAAAGTGGTGCTTCACTTCGCGAACTCCTCGACGATCGCGGCGTTGAATGACGGCAGGTCATCCGGGGTGCGCGAAGAAACAATTCGCTTATCGACGCGCACCTCTTCGTCCACCCACGTCGCACCCGCATTGGACAGGTCAGTCTTTAGGGAGGGGTAGGACGTCATGGTGACACCCTTGAGGGCATCTGCGTCGGTGAGGATCCAGCCGCCGTGGCAGATCACGCCGACCGGCTTGCCTGCCTGGGTGAGCTCGCGCACGAACGCGACTGCCGCCTCGTCGGTGCGGATGTGGTCGGCGTTGCTGGTGCCGCCGGGGAGAATCAGAGCATCGAAATCTGCGGCGTTGGCCTCCGCCGTCGTCTGGTCAACGGTGACCTTCTCGCCCTTCTTGCCCTCGATCTCGCCGCTTTCCGTGGAGATGACGACGGTGGTGGCGCCTGCCTCGGCGACGGCGTCGCGCGGGCTCGTCAGCTCAGAATCCTCGAAACCGTCGGTGGCCAGGATCGCGATCTTCTTGTTCTCAAGTGCTTGGTTGCTCATGACGCCCCAGGGTAAAGAAAAAACGCCAGCCGGTGGGCTGGCGTTCGCTCAGGGCTAACTAGTCCTGGTGGGTTAGTCCTGCTTCTTCTCGAGGTCTTCCTCGTCGATAGCGCGGGACTCGCCCGGCGCGGACGTGTCCTCCTGGCTGTCCTTGCCCACGCGCGTGACGCGCGGGACCTTCGTGGAACCGAGCTTGCCGGCTTCCTCGTCGAGCTGGTCCTGGCCCTTGCGGCGGCCGAGGGAGCGCATGTGGTCGCGCACGGCGAGGTACGCCTCGCGTGAATCCAAAGTCTGACTCTGCTGCGTGGCGATCTGAATATCGTCGGCCGTGATCTCGCCGGTGCGCAGGGAGACCATCTCTGCCCAGTAGCGCAGCCACACAGCGGCGACCGCAGCGACCGGAACCGCGAGGAAAGCACCGACAATGCCGAACAGGGTGCCGCCCACTGCGACCGCGAGCAGGACGATCGCGGCGTGCAGACCCATCGAACGGGACTGCAGGATCGGCTGGAGAACATTGCCCTCGATCTGCTGGACCAGGATGACCAGGCCGAGCACCAGTAGCGCCTTGGTCAGGCCGCCGGACACCAGCGCGATGATCACGGCGAGGGCGCCAGCGGTGAACGCACCGATAATCGGGATGAAGCCACCGAAGAACGTGATCACAGCCAGCACCGGTGCGAGCGGCACACCGAGAATGAGCAGGCCGAGACCGATGAAGACGGCGTCCACCAGGGACACGATCGCCTGCGTGCGGATGAAGCCTGCCAGGGTGTTCCAGGAGCGCATGAGCACCTCAGTCAGATGCCAGCCGACCTTCACGCCGGTGTACTTGCGCAGCCACGGCAGGAAGCTGTCGCCGTCCTTGAGGAAGAAGAAGGACAGCACGAGCATCAGGGCGAGTGTCGTGCCGATCGACGCCGCCGCGCCGATGCCCGTCACCACACCAGAAGCGATATTGGAGGCCTGGCCGCGGACGAATTCGCCCGCCTGGTTGATCGCCTGCTCGATCTGAGTGGTGTCCACGTCGAACGGTGCGGAATTTTCCAACCAATCCAAGATCTGCCTGATGCCCTGCTCAGCCTGGTGGTAGAGCTCCACCGACTGGGTCTTGATAGTCGGGGCCATCGCGGCGAAGATGCCGCCGATGATGCCGAAGAAGCCGAACAACACCAAAAAGACCGCTAGTGCCGAAGGCACCTTGTGGTTGCGCAGCCAACGCACCGGCGGCCACAGGACAGTGCAGAAGATCAGCGCCAGCAGGGTCGGCAGGACACCCACCCAGACAAAGCCGATCAGCTTGAACAGGATTGCCGTGGCAATCACGACGACAATGAAGCGCAGCGCCCAGGCGGCTGCAGCTCGCCCGTCGGAGGCGATGACTCGGCCACGGTCGATGGGCTCGTCGGAAAGCTCCTGCGCTACTTGCGCTGCCGTCGGCTCCGTAGCGGGCGCCTCCACTGAATCGAGGAGGGTGGTGGCGAAATCTCTCGCCCCGTCAGTCTGCGCGTTGCGCGCGGGATTGTGTTCAGTCACGAACAAGCATTCTGCCAGAGATGGCGCGAAACACAACACTGCTAAGCAGTCATTATGCGGTTCCGCAGGGAGTGTGGGCTGCGCGGAGTGCGGCTGCGGGAGGCCAGGTTGAAAATTCTGGGCAGAAATTTTTGATTTCCCTGAAAAAACAATGGCCGTTGCGTAGCATGCTTTTCAAATAAAGGTTTGCTACCGAAAGGAACTGTCCGCCATGTCTCGTTTCCTGCGTCGTGCCACTGTCACTGTTGCCCTTACCGCCGCGGTCAGCGCGAGCGTCGCTGTTCCTGCGAATGCGTGGGAGAACACCTACCAGACCCACGAGGAAGCCGGGAACAGCGAAGGGATGTGCACGCTTGAATTCACTGCCAAGGAGCAGGAGAATATCAACGGTGCATACCAGCTGCTTTTTGAAACGATGGCGGACCTTTCTGCCGACCGTCTGAAGGACCGTGCCTCCGCGGATGTCTGGTACCCGTGGGCGAAGGAAAACCCGGACAAAGACCCGCTGGCCTGGCACCTGGGCACCAAGTACAACGGGAAAGATGTCGGCGACGCCCAGCGGAAGCTTGCGACGTTGGATATCAGCAAGAACTCTGGCCCGTACCACATGGCCGGCACTTACCTGCGTCAGTCGCGCAAGCCGATTCTCGAGGATCAGACCCTGAAGATCACTCCTGCGGAAGCCGGGGAGATGAAGGGGGCTGGCGCGGTCAAGACTGGTGATCTTGTCGCGCCGGGCCTGTGGGGCATTATCAGCGGCAGCCTCAAGATCAGCGACGCGGCTGACATGGCTGGCGAAGCCCTGAACAAGCTCGGTCCCCGTATTCAGCCGACCATTAAGAGCTACGAAAAGGCCCTCGAGTCCTGCGAGAAGAGGCAGTCTTCGACCGGCAAGATCAAGGAAGGTTCCAGCCTGGACACCGACCAGTTCGTCGGTGTCGTCGCCGGCGGTGTGCTTGGCGGCCTGGCCCTGCTCGGCCTGATCGCCGTCGCTGTCGGCCCCCTGGTCAACGACTTCTTCACTAACTTCTGGAAGAATGCCGGCGTGATCCGCTAGTTCGCGCCCGGAGCGGGGTTGCCATCGGGGGTGGCTGGATAAAAGCTGGATGAAATATGTGCACTAGGTGGGTAACCGCTTAGCGCGTGTTGTAATTTTAAAAACAACACTTCCAGCCCTTTACCGAAAGGCCACCCCGCCATGAAGTTCCGTCGCATTGCGCTGACCGTTGCCACCACTGCCGCAGTCACCGTCGGCGCTGTCTCCGTCCCCACTGCTGACGCTTATACCGTCGACTACAACGCTGAGACCGAAAAGTGCACCATCTCCTACACGGAGAACGACAAGTCGCGCATCAACGAGGCGTACAAGAACCTCTACACCGAAATGGCTGACCAGGTTTTCACTGACCTGGAGAAGAAGACTGAGACGACCGGCACCAGAATCGAGCCGTACACCCAGGAAGAGCGCAACGCGGACATCAAGCTCATTCGCGAGTACGCCGCTGAGGCGAAGGATCCGGCCGCCAAGGCTGAGGGCGGACTGTTCACGAAGGGCACTGTCGCGCAGGCTCAGCGTCGTCTCGCTACCTACGAAGGTGACTCTTACTGGCTGTATGTCGGACTGATGAAGGCGTCGAAGACCGACAAGATCACCGACACCACGCTCACTCTCACCCAGGAAGAGGCGGAGGACCGTGCGGCGGTCTTCGGCCTGGACCTCAAGAACGTCGCCGGTGCCACAGTCTGGGCCTTGATCCTGCAGGGCGGCACGGACCAGATTGCTGAAACTGCCAAGCAGGTTGTGCAGGATGACGTCCTGAAGGTCGCCGCCCCGGTCGCCGCGTACAACAAGTCCCTCAAGGCCTGCACCGAGGGCAAGAATGAGTCCAGCTCTGTCCCGGCGGGTTCCTCCATGTCCCTGAAGGGTCTGGGCGTCGCCATTGGTGCAGCCTTCGCTGGCCTTCTCCTGCTGACCGGTTTCCTTGGCTTCTCGCTGCGTCCGATCGTGGACCAGTACTTCGCTAAATAATCAGCTGATTCTGCTTTACCCCGGTTCCGGGCTCCGCATCGCGGAAGCCTCGGGTCCGGGGTTTTCTGCTGTCTCGGTGTGCTTGGGGTGGGGGCCTAGGCAGGATGTGAACCCCAAAACTTAGCTTCCCCAGGTCGGTGTTTTCGGCCTCAAAGTGCTGTCCTGGGGTAACTCACATTTGGGGTTAACAACGAGAATGAGGCCCGTCGAAAGCTGCTCCACCAGCGCAAATAAAGAAAGTTGAGTGGAGGTGGAACAACTTTGAGTGTGTATGGGTTGTAGAGATTGAGTGAGTCAAGCTCAACCTTGTGACAGTGTGTCGCCCGTCGGTGGTACAGTTGCTACCAGAAGTTGAGCGAATGGCAGTCAACCTGCGAAACGGGCTCGACTCAACGAAGTGAAAACACTCGATAAACCGAATTCTCAGGAGGACATTCACACAATGGGACGCGCAGTAGGTATTGACCTTGGCACCACGAACTCTGTTGTTTCCGTGCTCGAGGGCGGCGAGCCGGTAGTCATCGCTAACGCGGAGGGTGCGCGCACCACTCCGTCGGTCGTGGCTTTCGCCAAGAACGGCGAGATCCTGGTCGGCCAGTCCGCTAAGAACCAGGCGGTGACCAACGTCGACCGCACCATCCGCTCCGTCAAGCGCCACATGGGCGACAACGACTGGAACGTCAACATCGACGATAAGAAGTACACCCCGCAGGAGATTTCCGCGCGCACGCTGATGAAGCTGAAGCGCGATGCGGAGGCGTACCTCGGCGATGAGGTCACCGATGCGGTCATTACTGTTCCGGCGTACTTCGAGGACGCGCAGCGTCAGGCCACGAAGGAGGCCGGCCAGATCGCAGGTCTGAACGTCCTGCGTATCGTCAACGAGCCGACGGCGGCTGCACTGGCTTACGGTCTGGAGAAGGCCGATAAGGAACAGACCATTCTCGTCTTCGACTTGGGTGGCGGCACCTTCGATGTGTCCTTGCTCGAGATCGGCGACGGTGTCGTCGAGGTGCTGGCCACCGCCGGTGACAACGAGCTGGGCGGCGACGACTGGGATCAGCGCATCGTCGACTGGCTGGCAGACAAGTTCAAGTCCCAGCACGGCATCGACCTGACCAAGGACAAGATGGCGCTCCAGCGTCTGCGTGAGTCCGCGGAGAAGGCGAAGATCGAGCTGTCGTCCGCACAGCAGGCGTCCATCAACCTGCCGTACATCACGGTGGACTCCGAGAAGAACCCGCTGTTCTTGGACGAAAACCTGACCCGCACCGAGTTCCAGAAGATCACCTCCGATCTGCTGGACCGCACCAAGGAGCCGTTCAACCAGGTCATCAAGGATGCCGGCATGTCCGTCGGCGACATCGACCAGGTTGTGCTCGTCGGTGGTTCCACCCGTATGCCGGCTGTCTCCGACCTGGTGAAGGAGCTCACCGGCAAGGACCCGAACAAGTCCGTGAACCCGGACGAGGTCGTGGCTCTGGGTGCTGCTCTGCAGGCTGGTGTTCTGCGCGGCGATGTCAAGGACGTCCTGCTGCTCGACGTCACGCCGCTGTCCCTGGGTATTGAGACCAAGGGTGGTGTGATGACCAAGCTGATCGAGCGCAACACCACGATCCCGACGAAGCGTTCGGAGACCTTCACCACGGCTGAGGACAACCAGCCGAGCGTGCAGATCCAGGTCTTCCAGGGCGAGCGCGAGATGGCAACGGCGAATAAGCTGCTCGGCTCCTTCGAGCTCGGCGGCATCGCTCCGGCACCGCGCGGTGTCCCGCAGATCGAGGTCACCTTCGACATCGACGCCAACGGCATCGTTCACGTGACCGCGAAGGACAAGGGCACCGGCAAGGAGAACACGATCAAGATCCAGGAGGGCTCCGGCCTCTCCCAGGAGGAGATCGACCGCATGGTCAAGGACGCCGAGGCCCACGCTGACGAGGACAAGGCTCGCCGCGAGGAGCAGGAGACCCGCAACAACGCGGAGTCCATGGCGTACCAGACCCGCAAGTTCCTTGACGAGAACTCCGACAAGGTCTCCGAGGACATCAAGACCAAGGTCACGGCTGCTGCCGACGAGGTCGATGAGGCGCTGAAGGGCGACGATCTGGATGCGATCAAGGCTGCCGTCGAGAAGCTGACCACTGAGTCGCAGGAGATGGGCAAGGCCATCTACGAGGCTGATGCGAATGCCGGCGCAACGCAGGCTGACGCAACGGCTGAGGCTGATGACAATGTCGTGGACGCAGAGGTCGTCGAGGAAGACGAGAACGACTCCAACGACTCCGACAACAAGTAAGGAGCGGCACACCGATGACCAACCCGAACGAGCAGATGCCCGATAACCCGGGCGCGCCCGAGGCCACGGACGACGAGTACATCAGCCCGGACCAGTCGGAGACCTTGGCCCAGGAGGCCGCGGAATCTGAGGCGCTGGCTGGGGACGACCCGTTGTCGAACGAAGAGGTGCTCGACGCTGAGCTCGCCGACGCGTTGGATGACGTGGAGCGCGAGGTCAACCCAGACGCCGATGGCGACGGGGCGGTCTCCGATGTGGAGCTTCAGCTCGCTGAGCGCACGGAGGACCTCCAGCGCGTCTCGGCCGAGTACGCGAATTACCGTCGTCGCACGGAGCGCGAGCGCACGCAGATCGCCAATGACGCCAAGGCCAAGGTGATCACGGAGCTGCTCCCGCTTATCGACGATTTGGAGCTCGCCCGCCAGCACGGCGATCTTGCCGACGGCCCGCTGAAGGCGTTTTCCGACAACCTGCAGGCAGTCTTGCAGCGTCAGAAGACGCAGGCCTTTGGCGAGGAAGGCGAGGCCTTCGACCCGGAGATCCACGAGGCGGTGCAGGACCTGTCGCAGGGCGACGAGAAGGTGATCGGCACTGTCCTGCGGAAGGGCTACCGCGTCGGTGACCGCCTGATCCGCAACGCGATGGTGATCATCGCGGACCCGGAAGATGGCGGGGACGCACCGGAAGGTAGCGCTGAGTAAAACTCAGTAGCGCATTACCGCGGCCGGGGAGGGAAGCTTAGACATCAGCGACGTCGACGATTCCCGCCTCGGCCGCGTTTTACATAGATAAACGTTTTTAGCAGTGAAAATAGACGCAGAACACAACAGAATAGGAATGGAAGGAGGAGGCGCACATGGCTATGCAGCAGGAATGGGCGAATAAGGACTATTACGGCGACCTGGGGCTGTCGTCGTCGGCAAGCGCGGCTGAGATCAAGAAGGCGTACCGCAAGCTGGCGCGCGAGAATCACCCGGATTCCCACCCGGGCGATAAGCAGGCCGAAGAGCGTTTCAAGAAGGTGGCGGAGGCGTACGACGTCCTCGGCGACGAGACGAAGCGCAAGGAATACGACGAATTCAAGTCGATGATGAACTCCGGAGGCTTCATGCGCTTCGGGGGGAAAGGAGGTTCCGGGTTTCCGGGCGGGTTTCGCACGACGACGACCACGTCGGACTTCGGGACCGGCGGATTCGGCGACGCAGGATTCGGACAGTCGTTTGGACAAGGCGGAGGATTTTCTGCGGAAGGCGGTCTTGGTGACATCTTCGGTGGCCTCTTTAACCGCGGCGGCGGCACTGGCAGGAGTGCTCGGCCGACGCGGGGGGCCGACGTCGAAACGCAAATAACGCTCGACTTCCGTGAAGCGGTCAAGGGCACGACGATCCCGGTCGAGCTGACCGGCGAGGCACCGTGCACCGATTGCCACGGCTCTGGTTCGGCGACGGGCAAGACCACGACGTGCCCGGATTGCGGTGGCTCCGGCTTTGTCAGCGAGCAGAAGGGCGCGTTCGGCATGTCCCGGCCGTGCACCCGCTGTGGCGGCACCGGCCAGATCATTGAGGATCCGTGCCAGACCTGCTCGGGCAGCGGCACGGTCCGGCGCACCCGGTCGATCACTGTGCGGATTCCCGCCGGCGTGATCGACGGGCAGAAGGTGCGCCTGGCCGGCCAGGGTGAGGCAGGCCCGAACGGCACGCCGGCGGGCGATCTGTTCGTGAATGTGACGGTGACGCCGGACAAGGTGTTCACTCGCAACGGCGATGACCTGGAAGTGACGGTGCCGGTGAGCTTCGCGGAACTGGCACTCGGCGGTGCTGTCACGGTGCCGACGTTGGACAGCCCGGTGAAGGTGAAGGTCCCCGCGGGCACGCCGAACGGTCGGACTTTGCGTGTGAAGGGACGCGGTGTGCCACGTAAGTCGGGCACCGCGGGCGACCTCATGGTCACCGTCGAGGTCGAGGTGCCGAAGAACCTGGACGCCACGGCGACGAGCGCGCTGCGCACCTACGCCCAGGCGGAGAAGGACTCCGGTTTCAACCCGCGCTCCGGTTGGTCCGGGTCCACCCAGTAGGGAGGTGATGCGTAGATGAATAAGAAAGACGACGCTGTCGACGAGTACTACGTCATCTCTGTCGCCGCCGAGCTCACCGGCATGCACGCGCAGACCCTGCGCACGTACGACCGGATGGGCTTGGTCAGCCCGATGCGCACGTCGGGAGGCGGGCGCCGCTATTCGCAGCGTGATATTTCGCGATTGCGCACGATTCAGCGCCTTTCGCAGGAAGAGGGCGTGAATTTGGCCGGCATCAAGACGATCATTGAGCTGACCCAGCGCATCGACGACCTCGAGGACGAGAATGCGCGGCTCCGTGAACGGGTCGCCCGCGCACCACGGCGCGGCGGGGAGCTCGTCCACGTGCCGCGTTCGACGGCGGTGGTGACGTGGTCGCGTACCGCGCGCCGCGACCGAGGCTAAATCAGAATCGAATTACCCGCGCAGCGTGGGTTTCTGGCACAATTCCTCGGTGGGAGATCCACCGTTTGAATTGAATGCCGCATCGAAAGGGCCCGCGCTGTGCCGAGTCACGTTTCCTTCCGTCGCCGTGGGCTAATCGCCACCGCCACGGCGCTCGCTCTTAGTATTCCAAGCACGGTCGCGGCGCAAGAGGCGCTGGCGAGGGAATCGAAACAGGTCCCGCAGGGGGGCCTAGCGCAGGCAACGAGTGAATACGGGCCGACGGGCATCGAGTTCGTCCTTGCCACAGACGCAACGCTTATCGACGGCACGCTCCTGACCGCCGGCACCTCCCTCCACCGCTGCACTGACCAGGCCAGCATCAATAACTGTGTGTACCAATTCGATTTCGAGCCGGGCACAGTCGTGAATGTGGTGTACACCTACCCGACCTACACGTCGACGGTCCCGGTGACGGTGGTGGAGCGTGACCCAGTCGGCCAGTCCGAAGAAATTCCGCTGATCAACGAGGAGTTCATTTCGGGCGAGTACTCGATCAAGTACCCGAAGAGCTTCCCGCGGATCGGCGAAAAAGCCACGTCCTTGGCGCCGACAGCCACGCGTGTGGTGGACGGTGTCCGCTACGAAAACCAGCCGTTGCCGAAGGGCACCACGTTCGCCGTGGACGAGAAAAGCGCAGATATGGCGGAAGTCGATGAGCTCGGCCGCGTCACGCTGACTCCCCCGGCGACGGCGAAGCCGGGGGAGACGGTCTCGGTGGGTGTCATAGCCACCTACCCGGACGGCAGCAAGGGCACGTTCACCGCGGCATTCCAGCTGGAGAACAAGCAACAGAGCGAAATGTTCACGCCGCACTACGAGGCGGGCCGCGAGGTCGTGCCCGGCGGCACCATCACGGTGCGCCAGGTTGCAGGTGATCTGCCGAAGGATGTGCTGTTCTACCCACACACGCCCGTGAAAGATTTGAACGGGTGGACTGTGTCGGTCGAGGCGACGACCGGCGATCTGTCGGTCACTGCGCCGAAAGAGGGCGAGCACCAGCCACTTCGCTTCACGACGGCCGCGTTGTACGCCGACGGCTCCCAGTCCGATCTGACGGCCGAGGTGAGCCTGAAAGACGGTAAGGCGGAATCGGGCGAACGCCGCGTGAGCTTCCCGGAGGTCAGAGCTGCGGCCGGAGACGGCGACGTGCTCTCGGTGACCCCGAGCATCCCTGGAAAGCTCCCCGAAGGAACGCGCTTCACGCTGGTTGAAGCCGGCTCTCTCAAGGATGCAGAAGTGAACGAGCAGACAGGCGAGCTCACCTTCACGGGTGCGACCGGCGGCACCGAACCAGTCGACCCGGTGGTGGAAGTGATCTACCCGGACGGATCGGTGAGCACCGTGGAGGTTCCGCTCGAGCTGACGGGCAACGACGGTGGCCGCATGTGCGCGGTGAAAGCATCGAGCACCAGCTCCGCGAAGGAATGCACGGCGGCCATCATCGGGGTTCTCGCCGTGGTGACCGGCATCATTGGAATGTTCACCGGAGCAGCGCGCATCCTGCAGGATTACCTGCCGGAGCAGCTGCGCCCCTACCTGCCGAAGGGGTGGTGACATGCGCCGAATCACCGCAGTAGCGCTTGCGACCAGCGCTAGTTTGATCACGCAGGCAGTCGTGGTGCCTCATTCCGCATCCGCTGAACCGGCGGCGGGTACCCAGGATGCAGGGCAGAATGCGCAGGCAGGCAGCCCGGAAGTTCTGAGCGCGAAGGTGGATAAATCGGGCACAGGACGCGCGACGTTGACGTTCCAGGACCCGCTCGCAGACGGCGGAATTCTGCGGACGCGCCTGGATAGCCGTATTTACCTCGGCGATGAGCCATCGTTTACCGACGCATCGACGGCCACGACCCGCAGGGAGGGAAATGCGGAGGTGGTGGAGCTGCGTAACGTCGATAAGCGAACTGGCATCGAGCTCGTGCGCACCTACCGTTTCGATGGCGCGCGGGCGACGCTCGAAGCGACGATGAAAAATACGACGTCGCAGATCCAGGCAATGCAGGTTGACCTGACGCACGCCGGAATGTACACGTCGCCGTCGTTCGACGCGGCGGCCGGTGTGCAGCCGATCGTGGCGCGATCGACCGACCCGGATTATGACGTCACCGTCGAATTCGGCGGAAACCCCCAGGCCACCGGTTTTTCCGGTGGCGACGGGTCGTGGTCGGACGCGAAATACGGCAAGGACGGCACGAAAGCGAAAGCTGGCGACGGCGGCGCGCGCTTGCAGGGAGGACGCTGGTTCCGTCCGCTGAAACCGGGCGAGACGTTCACGGGCTCGATCACGGTGAGCGCGCAGGCTGCGCCGAAAGCCATCGACCGCGACCGCGACGGCATTCCCGATGAGTGGGAGCGCGGTGCGTTCACTCCTGCCGGTTCCGCAGAGCAGCTCGAGCTCGCGCGCTGGGGCGCGACCCCTGAGAAGCCGGATCTATTCCTGCAGCTCAACTGGATGCAACCGGAAGCTGCGACGGCCGGATGCTCGGATGACGCGTACGCACGCTCCGTGCGTGGTTTCAACGCATTCGTCGGGTGCGCGACGGCGAATAAGAACGAGTACCGGCCCTCGCGCAAGTCGCTCAACGACCTCGTCAAGAAATTCGCCGAGAACGGCTACAAACTCCACATCGACGCAGGTACCTGGTACAACAACTTCACCACCGATCCGACGCAGCTCAAGGGCGGCCCGACGGAGTCATATTCGCAGTACTACGCGGAAAACGGCGACGTGGGAGGCGCACTCGCGGCGGACCGCACCCGCCTGCTCGGCGGCCGAAAGTCCGTGTTCCGTCTCGGCATCATCGGCGATCAGATCATGCCTGGCGACGATTCTTCGGGCGCCGGTTCCACACCTGGCGGCGCGTTCTTCGTGTCCAAGCCGAAGGACATGACCAACGACGAGCATCTGCGCAACACGATCCTCCACGAGCTCGGTCACAATCTCGGGCTCAGCCACACCGGCGTGGCGTCGATCGCGGACCCGGAGGGGCAGAATTACCTGCCCGAGTACCACTCGACAATGAACTACCTGTACCAGTTCTCCCATTTCGGGTACTCCAACGAAGTGTCGCGCCCGAAACCTACGCTGCCCGCAGCATGCACCGGCCAGCCGTGCTACCTCGGTGACTACACCGTGCCGCCCGACTGGGATAATTTGCAGTTCTACGACGGAGTGATCGGGCGCGCGACAGGGGCGGTGGCTCCTGAATCGAAGCATACGGAGCACGTGCCAACGATACGTGAGCTCCAGGCGCTGTCCGCCGACAAGAACAACGGCAAGGCCGGTTTCCGCCTCGTGGACAGCCGCGACCGCATCAACGGCGTGGCCACCTACCGCGACAATAACGTGCTGACCGGCGAGATCAGCAACCTCGGCCGCAAGGACCACACGTTCACGCTCGAAGTCAGCTACGCTGGCGGCAAGACATGGCGCAAGAAATTCACGGTCAAAGGCATTCCGCTTGACGACGCCGCGTCTGCCTCCCCCAAGCGCACCGTCTCCATCCCCGTGAACCTGCCCGCGGATTTCCGCGGTTCCTCCCTGCCCGTGTCGTTCCGTGTGATCAATGAGTCGGGGGAGCAGCAGTACAGCGAGACCCTCACCGTGCCCGTTCTGGACTACACCGCCGCTGAGGCCAAAGAGGTGCTCAAGCAGGTGCTTGCCGATCCGAAGGCATCCGCGCAGCAGAAAACCCTTGCCCGCAGCGTGCTCACGCCGACGAGCAAGGGTAAAGATCTGGAGGACGGAAACAACTCTGGCAATACCAGCGAGCGTTCTGGCACTGCCCCGGGAGCGAACGTCTCAGAGGGGTCGAGTACTGCCGGTATCGTCTTCGCGGTCCTCGCTCTGATCGCGGCGATCGCGGGCCTGGTCGGAATCGTGGCCCTGCCCGCGATGCCGGGCGCGCGACGCTAGAACTCGATCGCCGCGGCGCCCTTGATGTTGCGGAGGTTCGAGCGGGCCAGCTCGACCATGTTGCCGATGCCGCCGTCGAGCACCGTCTTGACCGCGGACTCGGTGAAGCCCTTGATCATGGTCCAGTCGAAGTTCGGCGGCAGGGACAGAGCGTCCGGGTCAGTGACCATCTCGACCAAGACTGGGCCGTCGTAGGCGAAGGCCTCCTTGATGGTCTTCTCCAGATCCGTCGGCTTCTCCACGCGGAAGGACTTGATCCCCACTGCCTCGGCGATATTGGCGTAGTTCACCTGGGCGTGGTCGGTCTGGAATTCCTTCAGGCCGGCGACCATCATCTCCAGCTTGACCATGCCGAGGCTGGAGTTGTTGAACACCATCATCTTCACCGGAAGATTGTGCTGCTGCACGGTGATCAGCTCGCTGAGCAGCATGGACACGCCGCCGTCGCCGGAGAAGGTGATCACCTGGCGGTCACGGTCCGCCGCCTGCGCACCGATCGCCTGCGGGACGGCATTAGCCATGGTGCCGTGGCGGAAGGACGCCAGCTCGTCCTTCTTGCCGTTCGGGGTGATGTAGCGGGCAGCCCAGACATTGCACATGCCGGTGTCGACGGTGAAGATGGCGTCGTCGTCGGCCAGCTCGTCGATAAGCTGTGCGGCGTACTCCGGGTGGATCGGGGTGGCCTTCGTCTTCGTCCTGGTGCCGAAGTTCTCGATCACCGTCTCGAGCAGGTGCGCGTGCTCCTTGAGCATCTTGTCCAGGAAGGAGCGGTCCTTCTTCTCGTCGACGTGCGGAAGGATGTTCTCAATGACGCTCTTGACGTCGCCGACGACCGGGTACTTGACCTTGGCGCGGCGGCCGATGTTCTCGCCCTTGATATCCACCTGCGCGACATTGTCGGTGGGCAGCCAATCATTGTACGGGAAGTCCGTGCCCAACAAGATGAGCAGGTCGGCCTCGTGCGATGCCTCGTAGCAGGCGCCGTAGCCGAGCAGGCCGTTCATGCCCACGTCGAAGGGATTGTCGTACTGGATGTGCATCTTGCCACCGAAGGAGTGGCCGATCGGGGACTTGATCTTCTCAGCGAGTTGCAGGATTTCCTCGCGCGCATTCGCTGCACCCACGCCGCAGAACAGCGTGACGGTGTCTGCCTCGTTGATTGCCTGAACCAGACGAGCAGCCTCACCGGCATCCGGGAAAACGCGCTTGTCGTCGCCACGCGCGATGGTGGACTCGAGCAGCGGCACATCAGCGGCATCCTGGCTGGCAATATCGCCCGGCATGACGAAGACGGACACGCCCTTGCCCGCCATCGTCGACTGGATGGCGTGGTGCAGGATGCGTGCACCCTGTTCCGCCGAGTTAGCCATCTCGCAGTAGCCGGAGCACTCTGCGAAGATTTTCTCCGGGTGCGTCTCCTGGAAGAAGTTGGAGCCGATCTCCTGGCTCGGGATGTGCGAGGCGATGGCCAGCACCTTCCCGCCGTTGCGGTGCGAATCATAAAGACCCTGAATCAGGTGGGTGTTGCCCGGGCCGCACGATGCGGCGCAGACAGCGAGCTCGCCCGTCACGAGGGACTCGGCGCCGGCGGCGAAGGCGGCGGCCTCCTCGTTGCGGACGTGAACCCACTCGATATTCGAATCAGCCACTGCGTCGGACACCGGGTTCAGGGAGTCGCCGACGAGGCCGTAAATGCGCTTGACGCCGTTGCGCTCTAGCGTCTCCACGATTTGGTGCGCGAAATCCTTAGCCAATTTTTTCCTCCATTTATGCGTTTAGATTTACGGCACCCTAGTGTACGCTTTTTCCATTTTCCGCCCCGACGGCTGTTGTGTGCTGTAGAATGCGCCGGCTTCGCGTCCTGAAGCTCATGCTATCCCCGCGCCGATTCCCCGAGCGCCCGCAGGAATGCCTCGTCTTCGTAGTAGTCGGTGTGGCCGCCGCGGATCCCGGGTACGCGTTCGGCGCCGAAGCGTGCGGTGCCCGGGTCGGTGCCGTGCAGGGCGCTGAACGGGGAGCGCAGCAAAAGGATCGGGTCGGTCGGCGAATCCGCGACGGTGACCTTCGGGTCATCGGTGAATAAGGTGAGGTCGTCGACGTGGGAGGCACTGACGCCGGGCGAACCCACGATATAGAGCTCGTCGGCGAACAACCCATATTCTTCGGCGGCGCGGGCGGCCACCACCGAACCGTATGAGTGGCCCACCACGACTTTCCGCGAGTCCGGGAAACGCTCCTCCATGGCGTACTGAAACGCCGCCAAATCGTCCGCGCCGGCGCTGGCGGGAATGCGCGACATGCCTTCAATCAGTGTCGGGGGAGCGGAGTAGCCTTGCCAGACCACCACCGCACCGCCGGTGGCTTCCGCGACGGCTTGGGCCTCTTCCATGGCCAGGGCGAATTTCTCGGGCTCGCCCGAACCCACGCCGGAGACCACCGTGGTCACTGACTGCGGTGGGATCGGCTCGCCGTTTTCGTCGTATTCCACGCCGATCATGACGCTGTACCCATCGGGCCCGCCCTCGAGAACAATCCCGTCGGCATCAGTGACTACGTCTTGCACTGAGGCAGGCGCGGTTTCCAGAAGCCGCGCGCTGATCTGGGACAACGGTTCGTCCGAGTGGAATACGAGGCGGTCTAAGTCCTGTTCGTGTTCGAGCTTGCATTCTTGGGAGATCGAGGCGGAGCAGGATTTGTCGAGGAGGCGCTCCAATAAGGACAACGCGGCCAGCGTGCTTTCGTGGGCGACGCGAAGATGCAGTGGCACGAATGTCGCGGCCAGGGACTCTTTGCTCACGTCGACCATGTGCTGGGCGACAGCGGCTTCTTCGAGAATCTCCGCGATTTTCTCCATTGTGTCGGCGGGATTGCTCAACGCGCGTCCGAGGTCGGCGAGCTTGTCCAAGCCCGCGTCCGCGGCCTCGCCGGCGAGACCGGCGTTGGAGATGGAGGTGCGGGTGGCGGCGGTGTCGTCGATACGCGAGCGCACGGTTCCCGCTGCCCGCCGCAACGCGTCTGCGCTGGCCGAAAGTTCTGATGTGACCAGCATTATTCCGCCTTGAATGCACACGCGTGGTCGGCGTCGACCCCGCGGATGGCGGTGACGAATGCGGCTAAATCCTCGACGTGGGTGCGCACGCGCTCGGTGCGGGCATCCACGCCGTCGGCTAACGCGCTGTGAGCGGCGGCGAGCGCGGCGCTGGTCAGGCTAGGGGTTGCTAAATCGGTGAGCTCAGGATCGGTCCAGGTGGGCAGCGTCGGTAGGTCGGTGGTCGGTGCTTGAACGAAATTCGTTGTGTGGTTCATGCCCTCAACACAACGACAGCCAGCACTGATGCACAACGGTGGCCGTATGAACCTGTGGAATTTGAAAACTTATCCACATACCCTTGGTTCCCATGCGTATTGGACTCGTGCAATTCACCGCTTCAGAACGCGTCGCCGACAACCTCGCCGCGCTGAGCGAACGTATCCGCGACGCCGCGAACAAAGGAGCGACGCTCATCGTGTGCCCCGAGGCGTCTTCGCAAGCATTCGAATCCGGCCCGCTTCACAAGCAGGCTGAGGACTTCGACGGCGCATTCGCGACCGGGTTGCGCACGCTCGCGGAGGAGCTGGGCGTCACCATCGTCGCGGGCATGTTCCGGCCCGCAAGCGACGGGCGTGTGCGCAATACCGCGTTGATCACGGGGCCTGAGCTGCACGAAGGCTACGACAAGATTCACACATTCGACACCGCCAACTACCGCGAGTCGGACAATGTCGAGCCCGGAACCGAGCTTGTCACCTTCACCCACGAGGGCGTGACGGTCGGTGCCGCGATCTGCTTCGACATCCGTTTTCCCGATCATTTCCAACAGCTCGCGCGCCGTGGCGCCGACATCGTCGTCGTGCCCACGAGCTGGGCGGGAGGTGAAAATAAGGTGGGAGAATGGATCGCGCTTTCGCGTGCCCGCGCGCTCGATGCAGGGGTGTTCATCATCGCTCCGGATCAGGCGAATCCGGAAGGTTCCGCCGGGGCCCGAAATAATTCAGACCCGCTCGGCGTGGGTCATTCCGTCGCCGTCGCGCCCAACGGGACCGTCCTCGCGCAGGGCGGATTCGACGAGGAGGTCATCGTCGTCGACATCGACCCCGCCGAGGCACGCCGCCGCCGCGCGGCCGTCCCGATCCTTTAAACGCGCCGCAACGCCAGCCAATCCACCGCGCTCGCCAAGGATTCCAGGGCAGGTTCACGGACATCGACAACAAGCTCAATTCGCTTATCGACGCCCCCAAACACCGCCGCCCTCACCTCCGCCAGCCGGCTTCCCGTCGCATTGATGACGCTGTGTCCGGGCAACACCATCTGCTCGCCCCGCGCGTTCCCGCACGTCCAGTACTCGCCGATCGCCGGCCGCCGCCACGAGTCCGGCACATAGAACACCAGTTGACCGAACTGATTGGACGGCAGTGCCGGTGCAAGGTCGTGCCACTCGCCACGCTCCCCGTACGCGCCGGGCACCAGCACCGGAAGCGACTGGCCCGGAAGGTATTCCACCTGCATCGGCGCCTCCAGGTAGATGGCGAGCATGTCCGTTCCGTTCCCGCGCAGCTCCTCCACCCCAATGACCTGTGCCGCTGTCGCCGCCGGAATGCCCTGCAGGTCGGCCTCGCGTGCGGCATCCGCCATCGCGTATAGCCCGCGCGTCATCTGCTCCCAGATCGGCTCGATGTCGTGCGGACGGTCCCACAGTGCCTTGAGTAGCGCCTCACCCAGCGGGTTCACCAGCTCCTCGTAGGACTCCGGCGGCAGGCCCAAACGGCGGCGGTCTAAAGCCGTGGTGGAGGACAGGGAGGGGTTGAGCAGGGCGTCGATAAGCGTGCCTGCTTCCTCTGTGCTCCTTGAAAGCTGTAGCTCCAGCTTACTGCGCTCGGTCTCCGAAAAACTCACAAGCTCGTCCATGCTTCAAAGGGTAATGTGTCGCGCCTGCACGCTAAGCTAACCGCGATAGCTCCCACGCGAAAGGTTCGGCTCATGGAATTCACAGTCTATGACTTGCTTGTCGACGTTGGGTGGATCTCCGTCCTCCTCATCATCGGCAACATTCTCCGCCAGCGTGTCCGTGTGCTGCAGCAACTCCTGCTGCCGGCACCCATTACCGCTGGTCTCATCGGGTTGATCCTCGGGCCTGAGGTGTTGAAAGTCGCGTCGTTCTCCGACCAGATCGGCGACTACACCACTATTCTCATCGCCGTGGTGTTTGCCTCCATGGCGTATTCCATGGACCTCGGCGGGTCCGTGGCCAAGGGCGCGCGCAATATGTGGGCCTTTTCCACCACCATGTTCATGTTCCAGTGGGGCCTGTTCGTGCTTGCCGGGGTCTACCTGTTCAAGCCGGTATTCGGCACCGAGGACTGGTTCGGCATGATGCTGCCCGTCGGCTTCGTCGGCGGCTTCGGTACCGCCGCCGCCGTCGGTTCCGCCCTCAAGGACACCGCCGGCGCCGCCGCCGCTTCCTCCCTCGGCTTCACCGCCGCGACCGTGGGCACCCTCGTAGCCATCATCGGCGGTGTCATCGTCTCCAACTGGGGCATCCGAAAGGGCAAGACCACCGAGCTGCAGGGAGATCTGCCTAAGGAGCTGCGGTCTGGCTATATCGAGGACGAGGCTGAGCGTCCCTCCATCGGTAAAGCCACGACCAACCCGTCGTCGATTGAGCCCCTCGCTCTCCACAGCGGTTTCATTGTGTTCACCGTGCTCGTCGCCTACATGGTGAACACGCTGATCTCCAACAGGTGGGAGAACGTTTCCATCCCGCTGTTCGCCCTGTCCTTCGTCATCGGCTTCATCGGCCGTGGCCTGTTGCGACTGTTCAAGAAGCCGAACTACCTGGACAAAGACACCGTCACCGCTATCTCCGGCGCCGCCACCGACTACATGATCGCCTTCGGCATCGCCTCCATCGCGCCCGCCGCGCTGGCCGCCTACTGGCAGGCGCTCATCCTGCTCTTCGTTCTCGGCATCATCTTCTGTCTCTTCTATCTGCTCGTCATGGCGCCGCTTTACTTCGGTGAACAGTGGATTGAGCGCGGTATCTTCGGCTGGGGTTGGGCCACCGCCGCCGTCGCCACCGGTATCGCCCTGCTCAAGATGGTCGACCCCAAGCTCAAGTCCGGCACCCTCAACGAATACGGCGTGGCGTATGTCGGTTTCGGCCCCTTCGAGATCGGCATGAACATCCTCGGGCCCATTGCCGTTCTCGCCTCCTTCACCGGCCCATTCGGCTGGGTCGCCACCGTCGTCGCCGTTGGCATCCTGGTGATGAGCTTCGCCCTCAAGTGGGTTCCCGTCAAGAAACCCGCCGGAGCCATGAGCAGCTAGCTGCCGGTTGCTTCGGCTTTCTGCTCCCTGTTGTACGCTCCCCAGAACGTCATCAGCTGAAAGAAGCGCTGGTCTCCCGCAGATGACAGTGTTGCGCTTTGATGCGGAGGCAGCAGTCGTGTGATTCGCTGCGTCAACTGTCCCGAACGCTCCGTGAGCTCGTCCCCTGGGTAGCCGGTGGAGCTTAGCGCCAGCATGATCACCTCCAATTCGTCGTCCGTGAACGTCAGCGGAGGAACCGTGTCGCAATGCTCCATGGTGTAGCCGCCGTTGGCGCCGGGCTTCGAGGTGATGTTGAAGCCGAGGTCACGCAAATGCGCGATATACCTCCGCAGCGTCCGCTTATCGACGCCAACCCTTCCCGCCAACTCCCCTCCCTCCATCGGCCGCCCAATCTGCAACAGCCGAATCAATTCCGCTCCGCGTAAGAAATGAGCGACTTTCTCTTTGCGCTGGTATTTTTCCGTTTCCTCAATCGCGGCCTCAGATGGATGGGGAGGTAGTTCCGGAATGAGATCGCCGTGCATGCTGTTTTTCTCCTTGTCGCTTTTTGGTACTGATTCCCGCCGATGCGGTTGACGTAGCTCGCCGACAACCGGCTGCGCACCGTGTTTTTCTGGTGCGATTCTGAATTTAGGAAGAACAGGCCATGTGCGCTCGGCGCGAGTGTCTACTTCAGTGAGCAATGTCCACGGCTAGCCACCAGCTATTCCGTCCGCGACTTATATTGCGACTCCCCTTCGACGAGACGGTCCGTCTCTGCCAGTGGGCGCTCTTTTCCAGTGGGCGCTCTTTTCCAGTTGGGGACTCTGTAGGTGGAAGATGCGCTGAAGGCTATTGCGGACACAAACGCCCGCGTTGCGTGTCGTGGCGCATATGACGTGCAGTTTTGATTGTGTTCATTGAGGACAGTCTCGCCGCCGAGATGCCGGGGTGACGGATATTGTCTTGCGATGCCAGGAAGTTGTCCGCAATTGAGAGCTTCCTTTTCGCAGGGCAATGGCCCTGTAAGTGCTATTGAGGGCGGCAGTGCCCGCAATCGTCGGGAGCAATATATATGGAGGTCCCTCGAGCGCCAGCTGTTATTCGTGGAGCCGAAAAACACGGAAAGCCTCCCGGAAGAACAGAACAGCCAGAAGGACAGAACAAAGGCACGATCTGAGGCTTCAAACTGACCGAAACCGATGGAAATCATCATTTTCGCCTTGAGTGGAACAGACTCAACTTCGGCGGCGTTGTGACTATTGACGAACTAAGTTCGGACGAATAGAAGCACAGCAAATCGAGAGTTAGGAAAGGAGCGAGACGCCCATGAGCTCGTTCAACCCCACCACCAAGACTCAGGAGGCTTTGCAGCAGGCGCTGCAGCGTGCATCCGCAGCCGGAAACCCGGACATTAGGCCAGCTCACCTGCTCCAGGCGATCCTTGAACAGGAAGACGGCATCGCCGCACCGGTGCTCAAGGCGACCGGCGTTGACCCGGCGACGGTGCAAAAGGAAGCCGCTGAGATCGTCGACGGCTACCCGAAGGCCGAGGGCCAGAACATGGCCAACCCGAACTTCAACCGTGACGGCCTCAACGCGCTGAACGCCGCGCAGGAACTCGCCGGTGAGCTCGGCGACGAATACGTCTCCACCGAAGTGCTGCTCGCCGGTATCGCGCGCGGCGACGACGAGGCAGCCGAGTTGCTGAAGAAGCGCGGCGCCACCTACGACACCATCAAGGCAGCTTTCCCGTCCGTCCGCGGCCACCAGAAGGTGACCACGCAGGACCCGGAGGGCCAGTTCCAGGCACTGGAGAAGTACTCCACCGACCTGACGGCGCGTGCTCGCGAGGGCAAGATCGACCCGGTCATCGGCCGCGATAGCGAGATCCGCCGCGTGGTCCAGGTCCTGTCCCGCCGCACGAAGAACAACCCGGTGCTCATCGGTGAGCCGGGCGTAGGTAAGACCGCCATCGTGGAGGGACTCGCCCGCCGCATCGTGGCTGGTGACGTTCCGGAGTCCCTCAAGGGCAAGACCCTGATCAGCCTCGACCTGGGCTCGATGGTCGCCGGTGCGAAGTACCGCGGCGAGTTCGAGGAGCGCCTCAAGGCCGTGCTGGACGAGATCAAGTCATCCGACGGCGAGATCATCACCTTCATTGACGAGCTGCACACCATCGTCGGCGCCGGCGGAACCGGTGACGGCTCGATGGACGCCGGCAACATGATCAAGCCGATGCTCGCCCGCGGCGAGCTGCGCCTGGTCGGTGCGACGACGCTGGACGAGTACCGCAAGTACATCGAGAAAGACGCCGCCCTGGAGCGCCGCTTCCAGCAGGTCTACGTCGGTGAGCCGACGGTGGAAGACACCATCGGCATCCTCCGCGGACTCAAAGAGCGCTACGAGGTGCACCACGGTGTCCGCATTCAGGACTCCGCACTCGTGTCTGCCGCGTCCTTGTCTGACCGCTACATCACCAACCGCTTCCTGCCCGACAAAGCCATTGACTTGGTCGACGAGGCTGGCTCGCGCCTCCGCATGGAGATCGACTCCTCCCCGCAGGAGATCGACGAGCTGGAGCGCGTCGTGCGCCGCCTCGAGATCGAGGAGATCGCGTTGTCGAAGGAATCGGACGCGGCTTCGCAGGAGCGTCTCAAGGCCCTGCGCAGCGAACTCGCTGACCAGCGCGAAAAGCTCGGCGAGATGAAGGCTCGTTGGGAGAACGAGAAGAGCGAGATCGACAAGGTCCAGCACGCCAAGGAAGAGCTGGAGCGCCTGCGCAACGAGTCCGAGATCGCGGAGCGTGACGGCGACTACGCCAAGGTCTCCGAGCTCCGTTACGGCCGCATTCCGGAACTGGAGGAAGAGGTGGCTGCGGCGGAGCGGGAGGCGTCGATAAGCAATAAAACGATGCTGACGGAAGAAGTCACCCCGGACGTGATCGCCGACGTTGTGTCGAGCTGGACGGGCATTCCCGCTGGCAAGATGATGGAGGGCGAGACCGAGAAGCTCCTGAATATGGAGTCTGTGCTGGGTGAGCGCGTTGTCGGCCAGAATGAGGCTGTCGTCGCGGTGTCCGATGCCGTGCGTCGCTCGCGCGCCGGGATCGCGGATCCGAACCGCCCGATCGGCTCCTTCCTGTTCCTCGGCCCGACTGGCGTGGGTAAGACTGAGCTGGCGAAGTCGCTCGCTGAGTTCCTCTTCGACGATGAATCCGCGATGGTCCGCATCGACATGTCCGAGTACGGCGAGAAGCACTCCGTCGCGCGTCTCGTCGGTGCGCCTCCGGGATACGTCGGCTTCGACGCCGGCGGCCAGCTCACCGAAGCTGTCCGTCGCCGCCCGTACAGCCTCGTGCTTTTCGACGAAGTAGAGAAAGCCCACCCCGATGTCTTCGACGTCCTGCTTCAGGTGCTCGACGAAGGCAGGCTTACCGACGGCCAAGGCCGCACCGTCGACTTCCGCAACACCGTCATCATCCTGACTTCCAACCTGGGCGCCGGTGGCACCCACGACGAGATCATGGAAGCGGTCAAGCGCGCGTTCAAGCCCGAGTTCATCAACCGCCTCGACGACGTGGTCGTCTTCGACCCGCTGAGCCAGGAGCAGCTCGTCGGCATCGTCGACATCCAGCTGCGCAGCCTCACTGAGCGCCTGGCAGAGCGTCGCCTGACCCTCAACGTCACCGACGCCGCCAAGCGCTGGCTCGCCGACCGCGGTTACGACCCGGCCTACGGTGCCCGCCCGCTGCGCCGCCTGATCCAGAAGGAGATCGGCGACAAGCTGGCCAAGGAGGTGCTCGCCGGCGCGATCCGCGACGGTGACGCGGTGAATGTCGATGTGACCGATGACGCGCTGGATGTCACTGGTGGCAGTCAGTTTGATGCGACTGCGTCGGCTGGTTCAGGCGAAAATGTTGACTAGTGTCAGTTGTGTCAGTTAAGTTACTTATGTCAGATGGTTTACGGAGAGAGGAGACCGCAATGCTGACCTTGTCCGCTGATCAGTTCAGCGATGCAGACATGAAGGAGCTGGAGGCCGCTACCCAGCGGGATCTGCCTCCGATGGTCAAAGCTCTTCTCCGTGAAATCTTCGACTATGTTCGCAGTGGCGAGACTATTTACATGCTCGCCGCCGACCAAGAGCTGACTCCGAATGAAGCGGCGAAGCACCTCAAGATGAGCCGCACTCACCTTTGCAAGCTGCTTGACCGCGGTGACATCCCGTCACACAAGGTCGGTTCGCACCGTCGCATTCTCGTCAGCGATCTTATGGAGTTCAACCGACAGCGCCATGCAGATCAGCTCGAACTCGCCGAGAAGTTCGCGCGTCAGCGTGAGACCGCGCATGCTGTTGACGATGATTTTGCCGACCTGCTTTAAAGCGGTGCGTTCTTTGTGCGGTGTCCGTTTCGTTCCCCTTCACGACCACGAAACAATGCCTGTTTGCCCGGACTGCACCAAGCTCTACGAGTCCCTCTAATACAATCTCCGGCATGGAGCCACTGACCACGACAATCGTCACCCGGACCCCGCTGCCGGGGATTGAGAACGAGGAACTAGCTGCCCACGACCTGGGCGGCGGGCACTTCGTCGTCGCGTCCGTGCCGTTTTTGGACACGAGCATCAACGTCGGCGACATCGTCGAATGTGTGAAGGTCGGCGGCCAGTTCCACGTCAACCGCAAGGTAGTCAGCGGCGGGGCGGAAACAGTCCGGATCCTGATTCAGTCGCCGGAACCGACGGACATCCCGGAGACGCTGCTCGCGTTCGGGTGCCGGGTGGAGGTGGGGCCGGGGGGCATGCTGGGGGCGTCGATAAGCGCGGATGCCCCGAGCGAGGGTATCCGTGAGTGGCTTGAGGGCCTCCAGGCGCAGGGCATCATCTCGTTGGCGTAGCTACACTTGGCGCCATGAGCGTATTCGTGTCCTCCGAAGACCTGCGTGAACAGATCCGTACCGGCAAGAAGCTCACCGTTTTGGCCTCGCTGTGGGATGCCCGCGAGGGCAACGCGTGGTCGAAATTCCAGTCCGAACACATCCCGACAGCCCAGTACTGCAACCCGGCCGATCACCTCGTGGGCACGCCCGGCTCGCAGGTGGGTCGCAACCCGCTTCCGTCGACGGAGCACCTGCAGCAGTCGTTCCGTTCGTGGGGCATTGAGGCCGGCCGCCCAGTCGTCATCTACGACACCGGTTCCGGCGAGTTCGCCGCCCGCGCGTGGTGGACCTTGCGCTGGTCAGGTGTCCAAGACGTGCATATCCTCGACGGCGGCTTCCCCGCGTGGGAGCGCGCCGGCTTCGACACAGTCGCCGGCCCCGGCCCCGTCTCCGTCCGCACCGAACTCGAAGTCGCGCCGGGCCAGCTTCCTACCGCAGAAATCGACGACGTGCGTGAATTCAAGGGCATGCTTATCGACGCCCGCGATACCCCCCGCTTCGTCGGCCAACGCGAGCGCCTCGACCTGAAATCCGGCCATATTCCCGGTGCCCGCACTGTGCCTGTCGAAGATCTCTTTACCGAGGATGGCCTGATCAAGCCCGTCGAGGAGATCCTCGAGACCATGGCGAAGTTCGGCATCACCCATGCAACGGACCCCGCCGAAGCCATCGTCTACTCCGGCTCCGGTAACCACTCCTCGAAACTGCTCGCCGCCTTCGCTCACGCTGGCCTGCCCGTGCTGACCCACTTCATCGGCGGCTGGTCCCAGTGGTCCGCCAACCCGAAGAACCCCGTCGAGCGCGATATTTAACCTGTGCAGCTATGCGCTGGGCAGCTCCGGGGGCTTTAGGGCTGCCGAGCCCGGTGCTGTCCGCAGATCCGCAGCTCCGCAGCTCCGCAGCTCCGCAGATGTTAACCCCTCCGCAGATGTTAACCCCAAAACTTAGTTACCCCAGGTCGCAGTTTTTCGGCCAATTTTGCCGACCTGCGGAAACTAACTTTTGGGGTTCACATCTAGGAACCACCGCCTAAGGACCGATCTGGGCCGCTGCAGCGACCGCACAAGTCCCACCCCGGTGCAGAACCCTGCGACAACTAGCCACGCCTGCCCAGTTCAGGGGACGTCGGGGGATACAGTTTTGTACTGATGGGTTACATACTTCTGGGACTGTCCGCACTCGCCCTTGCCGGGGCGGGTATTTTGTGGCGCGCAGATGCGCAGGATAAGAGCAGGACCAGTGAGAACGATACCGCCCCACGCCCGGTCGAGGATGTGCGCGATGAGCCAGTGCTGCGCGAGGAAGCAGCACCGGCGGAACCAGAGCCGCAGCCGGAAGTAGAACCGGAGAAGGAGCCCGAGCTGGAGGCTGAAGAGGAAGAAGAGCCGCAGCCGGAACCGGAACCAGAAACGGAGCCAGAACCAGAAACGGAGCCGGAAACAGCAGAGGAAAACTCTGAAGAAAGCCAGAAAACGCACTCGCGCTGGAGCGCGCTGACCGGGCTGACCGAGGCTTTCTCGACCAAGCTGCCGTCGAAGCTGCCAACCAAGCTGCCCAAGCACCTACCGACCAAACTCCCCGGGGCCAAGCAGCGCAGCCGCAAGGAACGCCGGGAGTGGGCGGAGGCGAACGGTTTCGAGTACGCGAGGGAGGACGAGTTCCTCCAGGACGAGTGGGGGCGCGGTGCGGCGTCGGCGGGCGAGCCGGTGACGGACGTGCTGACGGGGACGCGTTTCGGGCACGAGACGAGGATCGCGGATATCGGCGGGACGACGGTCGTGGCGATGGGGACGGGGATGGAAAGTGGGGTGGTGGTGGACGTGCGTCGCAAGGCGACTGCGTCGGGGGCTACCGAGGACTTGGTCGCCGTCGCTGAGATCGAGGGGTTCCGTGTGTACGGCTCGGAGGCGGGGCCGGTGGAGCGGATGCTCGACATCCGCGTGAATACGGCGCTGGAGCTTCTTCCGAAGCAGGTCAGCGCGGTGTGGTTCGAGTCGGAATGGGTGCTGGCCCAGCTCGACGGCGCCGCGGGTGCGCAGGAGTGGGAGCCGGTGTTCGCGCCGCTCGCGCTGCTTGCCGACGCCGCACGTACCCTCCCGCCGCGCACCTGGCCCCACCTGCACTTCGAGCACCGCACACGCGAGATGGGCGACCCGATCGAGGCGGAAAGCAACGGGGGTGGCGGGGAGAATGAGATGGCGCGGCCGGTCGTCGCAAGGCCGGAGGAGCCGCTGGAGATGCCCACGCGCACCACGGGCGGCGTCCGCGGCACGATGGAATATCGCGCGGTCGGCGGGGATGACGTCGAGGCGATCGCTACGGGGGAAGCACCAGAGCAGCTTAACGACGGCACCCGCATCACCCGCCGCCCCCAACCCCCGTCAATCTTCGGCGACGGCAATGCGGACTACCCTGGGTGACCATGAGCGAGAACACGAATGACATGGGCAAAAAGCAGCGCCTCGCGGAACTGGTCCGGGAGTTGGCGGTCGTGCACGGCAAGGTGACGCTGTCGTCGGGCAAGGAAGCTGATTACTACGTCGATCTGCGCCGCGCGACGCTGCATCACGAGGCCAGCCCTCTGATCGGCGCGCTGCTGCGCGAGCTGACGAGCGACCTCGATTTCGACGCCGTCGGCGGCCTGACCTTGGGCGCGGACCCGGTGGCTACTGCCGTGATGCACGCGGATGGCCGGCCGATCGACGCGTTCGTGGTGCGCAAGGAAGCGAAGAAGCACGGCATGCAGCGCCGCATCGAGGGGCCGGACATCGAAGGCAAGCGCGTGCTGGTTGTCGAGGACACCACTACGACCGGCAACTCCCCGCTCACCGCTGTGAAGGCGTGCCAGGAGGCGGGCGCGGAGGTCGTGGCTGTGGCGACTGTCGTGGACCGCGCGACCGGTGCTGCGGACGTGTTGAAGGACGCGGGACTGGATTACCGCTTCCTGCTGGGCTTGGACGATCTTGGACTCGCATAGCCAGGCCGAGCACAGCCAGTCCGAGTCTGAGAAAGGCCCCACCGAATGGCAGGAAGGCCGCCATGGCGTTGGCCCGTGGGAGGGCGAGTGGCCGACTGACGAGCGCTTCGATGAAGACCTGCTGCGCAACGGCGACCGACGCAATGTCGTCGACAAATACCGCTACTGGTCACTCGAGGCGATCAAGGCGGACTTGGACACGCGACGGCACCCGTTCCACGTGGCGATCGAGAATTTCGAGAACGACATGAATATCGGCACGGTCGTCCGCACCGCGAATGCGTTTTTGGCGGAGGCGGTGCACATCGTGGGGCGGAAGCGGTGGAACCGCCGCGGGGCGATGGTGACGGACCGCTACCAGCACATCGTGCACCACGAATCGGTGGCTGACCTCGCAGACTACGCGAAGGAAAATGACCTGACCATCGTCGCGATCGACAACACTCCCGGATCGGTGCCATTGGAGACGGCGGAGCTGCCGGAGCGGTGCCTGCTTCTGTTCGGACAGGAAGGACCGGGGGTGACGGACCAGGCGCAGGACGCGGCGGTGATGACGTGTTCGATCGCGCAATTCGGGTCGACGCGCTCCATCAACGCCGGTGTCGCCGCGGGCATCGCCATGCATGCGTGGATCCGCCAGCACGGGGATCTGAATGGGGCATGGAAGGGGTAACGGGGAGAGGGGATCGTCGATAAGCTAGAAGCGATGTAAAGGAGGGCTTGTGCCAGAAACTTGGGCGCACCGCGCGGACCTCGCTGAAATGGCGATCACGGAGCGGCATGCGACGAAGCTGTGGGGCTTGCCCCGCACCAACCTCGCGGTGGTGAGCTGGCCGCCGACGACGAAGGAAAAGGTGTTCTTCCACTGGCATTACTGGTGGCAGGCGCACTACCTCGATTGTCTGGTGGACGCGGAAGCGCGGCGGTCAACGAAGGCGCGCCGCGCGGCGATCGTGCGCACCATTCGCGGCATCCGCCTGCGCAATCTGGGCAAGCTGATCAAGAACCGCTACTACGACGACAAAGCGTGGCTCGCGCTGGCGCTCAACCGCGTGACGCAGTCGGACAAGGTGGCGCGGCCGAAACAGCTCGACGACCTTGAATTCAACATTCTCGCTGGTCTTGACTCTGTGCTGGGGGTGCTGCCGTGGCGTACGGACGAGAATTTCTTCAACGTGCCGGCAAACGGGCCAGCCGCAATCATGCTCGCGCGCACGGGCCGCATGGACAAGGCACGGGCACTCATCGACTGGATCTTCGAGAACCTCATGTCCGATGACGGCCTCGTGGAAGACGGCATGCGTTTGCTTGCCGACGGCCCCCGCAACACCCCCACCATCTACACCTACAACCAGGGAACCGTGCTCGGCGCAGCACTGGAAATCGCGCTCGGGCTCGAAGACAAGCCAGAGGAGCAGGTCTACTACATCACCCACATCCGGTCCTTGGTGCAGGCGATCTCAATGCATGTGGCGACCCCGGGCGGCGTGATCGACAACCCGGTCGATGGCGACGGTGACGGTGGTCTGTTCAAGGGCATCCTGGTGCGCTACCTCGCCGAGGTGGCGGTGCGCCTGCCCGAGGACAGCCCCGCCAGTATCAGCGCCAAGCGCGCTGCTGAACGCCTGGTCATGGCGAGTGCGGAATCGATGTGGAACCACCGCCTCGAGGTTGACGGCCTGCCCATCTTCCCCGCGCGCTGGACTCGCGACGCGAAGCTGCCGCATAACTATTCGTTGGGACCGAGCTCGATTAGCGATGCGCTGGGCACGGCCCGGATCTCCGAGCGCGACCTGTCCGTCCAGCTCTCCGGGTGGATGCTCCTCGAGGCCGCCGCGCGGGTGTCCAAGGCGCGGAAGGAGCGCGAAGGGGAGTAGCCCCAAGAAACTTCATGCGGGAAAACCCGGGCGCGGGCATACTGGAATGCGTAGCGTCCGCGCGGTTTCCACAGTCACGCGGGCAACACGAGTGACCACCGAGTGACCATCGAGTGAAAGGGATCCACACCCCCATGCCTATTGCAACCCCTGAGGTTTACAACGAAATGCTCGACCGCGCGAAGCAGGGTGGCTTCGCGTTCCCGGCGATCAACTGCACGTCGTCGGAGACGATTAACGCAGCGCTGCGCGGCTTCGCTGAGGCGGGCTCGGACGGCATCATCCAGTTCTCCACCGGCGGCGCCGAGTTCGGCTCGGGCCTGTCCGTGAAGAACAAGGTCGCGGGTGCGGAGGCACTGGCGGCATTCGCACACAAGGTGGCTGAGAAGTACGACATCAACGTCGCGCTGCACACCGACCACTGCCAGAAGGAAGTGCTGGACGACTACGTGCGTCCGCTGATCGCCATCTCCCAGGAGCGCGTGGACCGCGGCGAGCTGCCGCTGTTCCAGTCCCACATGTGGGACGGTTCCGCCATCCCGATCGACGAGAACCTCGAGATCGCGCAGGAGCTGCTGGAGAAGGCGCGCAAGGCCAACATCATTCTCGAGGTCGAGATCGGTGTCGTTGGCGGCGAGGAAGACGGCGTGCAGGCTAAGGCCGGCGCGAACCTCTACACCACGCGCGAGGACTTCGAGAAGACCATCGATGCCATCGGCACCGGTGAGAAGGGCCGCTACCTGCTGGCTGCCACCTTCGGCAACGTTCACGGCGTGTACAAGCCCGGCAACGTGAAGCTGAAGCCGGAGGTGCTGGAGATGGGGCAGGAAGCTGCCGTCGAAAAGCTTGGCCTGAATGCTGGCGATAAGCCGTTCGACTTCGTGTTCCACGGCGGTTCCGGCTCCGAGCCGGAGAAGATCGCGCAGGCCCTGTCCTACGGTGTTGTGAAGATGAACGTGGACACCGACACCCAGTACGCGTTCACCCGCCCGGTGGCTGAGCACATGTTCCAGAACTACGACGGCGTGCTCAAGGTCGACGGCGAAGTGGGCAACAAGAAGACCTACGACCCGCGTTCCTACCTGAAGAAGGCGGAGCAGTCCATGGCTGATCGTGTCGTCCAGGCGTGCGAGAACCTCAACTCGGTCGGCAAGTCCGTGTCCAAGTAAACACGCTCACAGTAAAGGCCAGGTCCCATTTTCGGGGCCTGGCCTTTTTGTTCTACTTTTATTGAAGCCTTGCTCCTTAGAGCTCCAGCGCCCGGCGCAGTACATCGCCCACGAGGTCCTCGAAGGAGGCGTGCACATCCTCGTCGACGTCGGGGTCCCACGCGATGCTGTCCACAAGCTTCCACTTCTGATCATCCGTGTCATACGCCAACAGCTGATCGTCCACTTCACCGATAAACCGCAGCGGCGACGATATCGAGTGCAGCCCCTCGAGCAGACGCTCGTTCGACTCCAGAACGCCCGAGGTGTGGACCGCCCGGCCCTCCTCACCTTCCTCGAAATCCCGTGTTCCGTAGATGTGCGCGCCGTTGACCCACACGCCATTGCTGCGTTGCCACAGCTGCTGCAGAGCCTCGGGTGGCTCGATTCCGAATAGGTCTTTGAACTGTGGAACGAGGGCGTTGATCGTGTCCGCGTCGGCGGGCGGCTCGAGCCCTTCCTCAGCGTCGATCTGGTCTAACAACGGATTCAGGTCAATCATGGTCACAACCTTCCAATCAACGGTGTGTGGCTTCCATACCCCGGAGCCGGCCAGATATTGATGCCCCTAGGGTATTTCGGTGACAGAAACTTTGGGGCTGGCCTGGTTTCAACCTACCTACTACGTAGCGCTGGTAGCTGGTGTCTAACTGGTAATCGGGTGAGTCTTCGATCAGCACGAGCCTGTCGTCCAAGCGTGCGAGAACCTCAACTCGGTGGGCGAGACCGCGTCGAAGTAAACACGTCTACAGTGAAGGCCAGGTCCCATTTTCGGGGCCTGGCCTTTTGTTCTACTTTTATTGAGATGCCCATGGAGAAAAACACCACACGCGAGCGTATGACCACGCGTGAGCGGATGGCGGCGGTCGAGCACTCCGTCGAAGCACGAGTGCGCCGCGTCCGCCAACGCATTCTTCCCGCACTCCAAGTCGGGATCGCCGCCGGAATCGCATATTTCATTGCGCACCAGTGGGTCGGGCACCCGCTGCCGTTCTTCGCACCGATCAGCGTGATCATCATCGTCGGCTTGTCCGGCGGGGAGCGCATCACGCGCGCGCTGGACATGTCGCTCGGCTGCATTCTCGGTGTTCTCATTGGCGACTTGCTGTTCGCGCCGCTCGGCGCCGGCGGGTGGCAGATCGCGCTCGCCGTCGGCGGATCGTTGCTGTTCGCGTCGTTCTTCTCTAAATCGCCACTCGTGGCCAACCAGGTCGCGATCGGCTCAATCCTGATCACCACGATCATGCCGCCTGACGCCGACGTCACCGGCCTCGACCGCACCATCGACGCATTCATCGGCTCCGCGGTCGGCCTCGCCGTCGTCGCGCTTTTGCCGTCCGCGCCGCTATCCACAGCGCGGCAAGAGATCGCCAAGGTACTCAAGATTTTGAGCTCAGTGCTTGACGACGTCTCCCACGGCATCTCCAACCAGCAACCCGCCGAAATGGCTGTGGCACTGGAAGCGATCCGCGGAACCCAATCGGATATTGACGCGATCAGGTCCGCGACCAAATCCGGACGCGAATCCACGCAGCTGTCTCCGTTCCTGTGGGGCTCTCGCGGCTATGTCACGTCCCTGTCTCGCATGGTCCCGCCCACCGACAATGCGATCCGCACCAGCCGCGTGCTTGCCCGGCGTGCCCTTGTCCTCGTGGAAGACCAGGACACTGTCTCCCCGAAGCAGCTCTGGATCCTGGACCAGCTTTCCTCCATCGCGCTCGATATGTCCGCCATCTTCGAGGTCAACGCCAAAATCAGTCAGGCCCAAGGCATGCCTGCACTGACCAACCGTCTGCGCGCACTCGCCGCCGAAACCGGCATGGACGTCCTCGACGTGAACGCCCAGCCGCCGTTCGGCCCGTACTCGCCGTTCGAGGGCCCCGCCAAGGACGCCAATAACGCCGCCGCCGCGGAGGCTATGGCAGCGGCCGACACCGACCCTGACTCCGAATCTCGCGCCGAGTCCGGCAGCGCCTCCGAGCGGGTCAGCCCTAAGGCCTCCGACTCAGCCCTGCCCACCATGCCTGCGCTGTCCGCGTCCTCGATCCTGGCCCAGTCGCGCTCCCTGATCGTGGATTTGCTGCAGGTGTGCGGCTGGTCCCGCGAGTCCGCCGTGGCCGTTCTCAAGCCGACCTCTGCCACCCCGGCCTACCCGCCCGAAGTACGGAATCGATTCTTCGACGACGAGAGCGACAGCGACGAACGGTAGCGGGCGCGTATGGCGCAGCCCCAAAGGCGATGCGCCCATTGCGCGCCACCCGGCGAAGGATTTAACGCCGAAAAATCAGGTCTCATCTAAAGAAGCAGATCCAAATGTGGCGGGCACCCACTTTTCGTCGCCGAGTGGGTGACGCATTCATGCGTTGGTCATTCAAAGATTGAGGCGACCCAGCGTGGAACAAGACATGAAAGAGCCCCGGCACCGTGATCCCTAAAGGGGATCGAGGCGGTGCCGGGGTTCTTTATTTAGCTAACGCGCTCCGCTAAAGGCGGAGTGCAAAGCGACTTACTTCTTGTCGCGCAGGGTCTCGTCGACGACGTTGCCGTCGGTCTCGATGCGCTCCTTGGCGACATCCTCGGTGACGGTCTCGGTCTCGCGGACGACGTCCTTGTCCAGGGAGACCTTCTCCACCGGGACGGACTCCTTGGAGACGTTGACGCGGTCCTCGTGCAGGGTGACGGAAGCTTCCTGCTCGCCCAGGTTGCCGTCGTAGTTAGCGCGGTCTGCCTCGGTGATCGGCTCGCGGGTGACGCGGACCTCTTCGCGCTCAACCGGGACCTCGACGGTCTCGGTCTCGTGGACGACGTACTTGCGCAGACGGACCTCGCCGGACTGGACGCGCTCCTTGCCGACGTTCAGCTGCTCCTCGGAGCGGATGATCTCGCCGTTAGCATCGGTGCGGTCAGCAACCTCGCGGTCTGCGACGGCAGCGCGGTCAGCGTCGGTGCGCTCACCAGCAGCAGCGCCTGCACCAGCGGCAGCGCCTGCACCAGCAGCACCTGCGGCCGGTGCACCTGCGCCAGCAGCGCCGGTCTCGTAGGTGGTGCGCTCCTCGACGCCCTCGAGGCCGTAGTGGCGGTAGAAGGCCTCCTGGTCAGCGTTGGTGAGGTGGCCGTTCTCGTCGAGATCCGGAGCGTCCTCGATGCGGTCCTTAGCGAATGCCAGGTGCAGGTCGCCGTTCTCGAGGGTGTGGCCGCGCAGCGGGACGATGGAGTCGCCGCCACCGAACAGACCGTGGGAGACGGAGACGAAGTCCGGCTGGCCGGTGGTGTCGTTAACGTACACGTCCTGGACGCCACCGACCTTGTCGCCGTTCACGTCGTAAGCGGTTGCGTTTGCAAGGTCTTCGATGCGGTTGAAATCAGCCATGATGTCTGAATCTCCTTTAAATGTTTTGTCGGAATCGAACAGACCCCAACGTAACGACGGATCGGGGGCGCTGCAGGGGCCCGGCCGAAAACGAGACAGATCAATCGAAAGTTTGAGGGCAGGCCATCGGAGTTTGGTTATAGTGTCGCGGTCGCCCTCGTTGGCCTGCAGAAATAGAGGTCGTAGAGGTGCGGGTGGGGCTATGGGTGCGGGATTGAGTCTCGGTGAGGTAACAAATCGGCCACGACGCGCATGAAATCGGCAAAATGTGAGATAAATCACGTTTCCGCAAGCCAGGGAACATGCCCCTCAAGCCTGTCGTTTTCGGGGCGATAAAACGGTGCCCGAAAGGCGAAGCAACGGCGAACCAACCGCGCCCGAACACCGCCCCCACGCACCGATCACAACTCCCGCACGGCCTGGATATCGCGCAGGTGACGGTAGAAGGTGACGCGCTCGACGGGTCGTTTCGCGGGAATGCCGTCGACGGTGACGAGGATGGAGCGGCCGCCGGATTGGAGGGCGCGTCCGGAGGGAGTGAAGGTGGCGTCGATAAGCGTTTGCCTGCGGAAACGCGGCTTGCGGATGGCTGCTGCGGCGAGTCCTGGCGCGTGTGTGGTGGGCACAAGGCGCGCGCCGAATACGCGGCCGCGGCCGTCGCTGCGGACAAGGACGTCGTTGTCGACGACGATCTCTCCTATATATGGGGCACCATCGACGTGGGTGAGCGTGGCGGCGCCGGCGACAACGAGTCCTGCGTCGTTGCGGATGCACGGGATGGGGTGCACGGGACCATCCACCGCGAGTGGCACGGAGGTGCCCCACACGACTGCGGCGGGCGAGGTGGGGTCGCTGGGCACGTACGCGATTTCGGCCCACAGGTAGTCGGCGCGCATCATGCGCGTGAGTACAGCGGACAGCGCGGCGTCGGTGCCGGAGACGATGATGCGCAGACGCTCGTTGGGTTGTTGCGGCGCGAGCGCGGGTTCGCCGAGGTGGGAGACATTGGGCGAAGCGGCGATGTCCTGCAGTGACGGCGTGGGGTCGACGGGCAGGACCTCGTGGGCAATCGCGTCCAAGAATTTCAGATCCCGCCGCGAGGGAACGGGTGGGAGAATGTGGTGCTCGGCGCCTTTAATAACCGTGTCTGTGCCGCACGCGCAGTGAATGAGCCGCATGAAGCTCACGCTACAAGCCGCGCGTGGTGCTTTGTATATTGAGGCCCATGTCTGCCGATACCGAACTGATCCGTGTGTGCGCCGTCGTCTTCCGCGACGCCGACGGCCGCGTTCTCGCCGTACGTAAACGAGGCACAAGCCGCTTCATGCTCCCCGGCGGCAAACCGGAACCAGGGGAAGCACCGCTAGACACCGCCGTGCGCGAAGTGCGCGAAGAAATCGGCGTGCTTATCGACGCCGCGTCGCTGACCCCTCTAGCCACCTTCCGCGCCCCAGCCGCCAACGAGCCAGGCCGCGAGGTGGAAGGCACGATCTTTATGTGCGACGATCCCGTGGACCCGCAGCCGGCCGCCGAGATCGAGGAGCTCAGCTGGGTCGACCCCCGCAACCCCGCTGACGCCGGTGTTGATCTGGCTCCTCTGCTGGAGACGAAGGTCTTCCCGGCGTTGGTTTAAGCGGATTAGAAAGTAGCGCGTGGGTCGCGGGCAAGAACGTGAGGATTTCCCTTACGATTAGTCATGGAGTCCCCCGGTGAAGGGTTCCATGTTCAACATGGTTGCCCTCGGGGGTTTTCTCATATTGGTTGACCTGCCAACACGCTGACCGACATTGAGGGCACTGCTTGTATGCGTCCCACGTACTACGCATGCTGCGGCCACAGTCCCCATTGTGTCGCGACATTTGTGCAGGCAACCGCCCACCGAGCAGTTGATACGGTCACGAAGGCCCTCAATCCGTTTTACGCATATACCCGCGCATCCTTCGCTGCACATCCCCGCCAAAGCTCGCCGGCAACTCAGCGCCTTTCGCTCCCTGTGGAAGAGCCGTGCCTCCAAAACACCGTTCCTGACGCTCACTTCGAAGTCCGAGGTGCGTTGGCGCTACAATGACGCTGGACTTTTGCGGGGATGTGTTCGTCGTTAGCGGCGCGCGATAACCCGCAATGAGCACGCACACGACAGCTGCGACGCGCAGCGCGAATTAGGGAGCGTTTTATGGCGGCCATCATCATTGTCGGTGCCCAGTGGGGCGACGAGGGCAAGGGAAAGGCCACGGACATTCTCGGTGGCCAGGTCGATTATGTTGTGAAGCCGAACGGCGGCAACAATGCCGGCCACACGGTGGTCGTCGGCGGCGAGAAGTACGAGCTGAAGCTCCTTCCCGCTGGCGTGCTCAGCGAGAACGCCACTCCGGTGCTCGGCAACGGCGTTGTGGTGAACCTTGAGGCGCTCTTCGAGGAGATCGACGGTCTGGAAGCCCGCGGCGCCAACGCGTCGCGCTTGCGCATTTCCTCCAACGCGCACTTGGTCACGCCGTACCACCAGACGTTGGACCGCGTGCAGGAACGCTTCTTGGGCAAGCGCGCGATCGGCACCACCGGCCGCGGCATCGGCCCGACGTACGCGGACAAGGTCGCCCGCGTGGGCATCCGCGTGCAGGACCTCTTCGACGAATCGATCCTCCGCCAGAAGATCGAGTCCGCCTTGGACGTCAAAAACCAGATGCTGGTGAAGATGTACAACCGCAAGGCGATCGAAGTCGAAGAAATCATGGACTATTTCCTCGGCTACGCCGACCGCGTCAAGCCGATGGTGATCGACGCGGAGCAGGTGCTCAACGCCGCACTCGACCGCGGCGAGCACGTCCTCATGGAAGGCGGCCAGGCCACCATGCTGGATGTCGATCACGGCACCTACCCGTTCGTGACCTCCTCTAACCCGACGTCCGGCGGCGCCTGCGTCGGTTCCGGCATCGGCCCGACCAAGATCACTGCGTGCTTGGGCATCGTCAAGGCCTACACCACCCGCGTCGGCGCGGGCCCGTTCCCGACCGAGCTCTTCGACAAGTGGGGCGACTACCTCCAAGAGACCGGCGGCGAGGTCGGCGTGAACACCGGCCGCAAGCGCCGCTGTGGCTGGTACGACTCCGTGATCGCCCGCTACGCCGCGCGCGTCAACGGCTTCACCGACTACTTCCTGACCAAACTGGACGTCCTCACCGGCATCGGCGAAATCCCGATCTGCGTCGCCTACGACGTCGACGGCGAACGCTTCGACGAAATGCCGCTCACTCAGTCCCAGTTCCACCACGCCGAGCCCATTTTCGAGACCATGCCCGCCTGGGGCGAGGACATCACCGGCTGCACCACCTTCGAGGAACTCCCGCAGCGCGCCCAGGATTACGTCCTGCGCCTCGAGGAACTCTCCGGCGCACCCATTTCCTACATCGGCGTCGGCCCCGGCCGCGACCAGACGATCGTCCGCCATGACGTCATGGAGCGCTAACCGCGCACGCCCGCCGCACCTCACGGTTCAGCGCGCCCCTTCCGCTTCTGGAAGGAGGCGCTTTTTGCTTTGCGACGTCTCGGCCGTCCACTATCGCTTGTGTGAGTAATTTCCAAAGCAAGCAAAAATGGCAACGGTGCGGTCATGTCTGTTTCAGTGAGGTTTGTACCGAATAGAGGCGACTTGAAGGAATAAGGCCAATAAAACGTCGTAGAAGGGCGGATTCACCGGTCGTTTCCCCTTCCTTGCCCCCGTCGCTCCCGCTGCCCTTCGTCGATAGTGAAGGGGTGTGGAAGGGTGGAACAGTTCTCTACCAGCATACTTACATGCATATTGGCGTCCCCCAGGATCCTTGAGGTTCGCTGGTGCACCCCTGATTGTGTTCATGGGTGCACCAGCGGATTTTCTTTCTTAAGATGCGAATTATTTTTATCTTATGTTTGTGAAGCTACTCATGTCCTGACCTTTGGCTATTTTAATTGTCGTTACATTTAAAAAGAGTTGTTCTCTTAGTTTCCGGAAAAGTAGCTCGATTTAAAAACATTCCGCTGATACTTTCAAGGCTGTGAGAAACCGTATGGTGCTCGTAGTTAGTCCTGAGTGGCGCCGAGGCATCTCATCGAAGGACGCTTTGCGCAGATAGATCGAGACGCGCGCGTCCCAGTTGTAATTCCTAATACCTACTGACGTTTCTTGAAAGGAAACTCATGCGGAAAACAAATATTGCCCGCCGTCGCGGTACGACGATCGCAGCTGCGGCTTTGTCCCTGGCGCTGGTGGCGCCGGCTGTGCAGCCGGTGGCAAATCCGGGTGCCGTTCCGGCGGCATTCGCCTCCACCAAGGATGAGGCTGGCCAGCCCAATGCAAATAGCAACGGTGTCAAGTACCCGGGTGTGAATGCGGACGGAATCTACCAGACATCTGTTGGTGAGCCGCGCTACACCTTCCAACCGCCGAAAAAGAAGGCTGGCACTGTAGAGTCCGGCACCACGCAGGGTGACACTGAGTCCATCCAGGGCTTCGTGCTGAACACCCGTAACGGCAACATGGCTGTTCACCCGGGCACCAAGAACTACCGTCCAATCCCGATGGAGGGTGTCCGTGTCTACGCCGAGTGGGTGGACAAGGACGGTTACACCTCGCCGACCTACACCACGGTGACCGGTCCGGATGGGCGATTCGCGATTAAGATGCGTCCGTTCTTCGATGCCCTTGGCGGTCTGCATGAGTTTGATGCAGATCCCAACGGTCCGCAGTACGAGAAGATCCGGGTCTGGGCAGAAAACCCGGATGGTGAAACATTCCAGCAGGTCTACGGATATAACAACGGTTTCTTGGGGCCTCAGGAAGCTACGATTGATACCCAAGGTTCCAACACTCACTGGCTGGTCAGCTCGAACCGTGTAAGCAACGTGAGCTTCTTCTACGGCGAGAAGCCTCAGAATGACGTAATGCATAAGATGGACCAGGCGGTGGAGAACCCGGTGAAGTCTTCTGGCCAGGGTGGCCAGGTGCAGGGCAAGGCGTTCTGGGAGCAGGACCACACCCAGGGTGCATTCACTTGGAACCTGATGAACACCCTCAACAGCGGTGACGTTGCCGCTGAGGGTTTGAAGATTTACGGTTCCTACCTGTCTGATTACGCAATCAACAAGATCATGAATGAGGCGCCCGCCGACCTCGGTGTGGACGAGATCCGTAAGGGAACCCGTCGCGCATGGTCGCGTGACGACGAAGCTGCGCTGCAGAACTGGATCAAGCGCGAGATGGCCACGGACACCGAGAAGGATCCGGTGACCGGCAAGTTCGGCAAGGACCGCTGGATCGCCGAAACTGTCATGGCGACGGTAGGTGCAGACAACAACTACACGCTGCAGTTCAACGGTACTTTCGGCGAAGATGAAAAGGGTGATCGTGGTACCGGCGGTTCCAAGGGTAACCCGCTGACGCGTAACGACGGCACTAAGGTCACGTTCCCGGACGGCTCCGAGCATGTTGCATGGGACCTGCTTGGTACTGTCGCGCCGGATCCGAACTACGGCACCTTCCGTAAGGGCGCCCTCGGCAACTCCAGTGACAAGATGCCGAAGCACGTCAACTGGGATTGGCTGTTCGTCTCCACCGAGGATGTTCCGGGCTTTGGTGTGCAGACTCCGTGGCAGACTAACGGCTACCTCGATGTGGGCTCCTACAACACCAACGATGGTTGGAATGTTGTGAGGGTGGGTGAACACCTGAACACCTCGTTCATTTCGCTGTACGCGGATTACGTGACGTTCGATGTGACCCCGTACGACTCCGCTGAGAACTGGGCGAAGCCGGGGGATGTGGCTGAGACGAACACCAACGGTGTACCGACGAAGTTCGCTAATAATCTCAAGTACGAGATCGAGTGGGTTAACGCTGACACCGGTGAAGTTGTTACCACGAGTGAACCGTTGGAGGCTGGTTCGAACGGCGAGCTCCCGTCCTTCCCGTTGAACACTGGCGATGAAGATCTGTTCCCGAACGGTATCGATAAGACCACGACTTTCCGTGCTGACCTCTACCCGATTGACATCGCCGAGGGTAATGCACGTGGAAGCCGCATTGCCGCTGATTCCTTCACCGTTCTCGTGGGCTGGGCCCCCATCTACGAGGAGAAGAAGGGAAAGGCCGGTGAGCCGCTGAAGTCTGGAGTCCCGACGTTCGATAACACCACCACCGATGAAGTGGAGTCGGAGAAGGGCAGTGACCTTCCGTCGCCGGTTTCCAAGTTTGAGATCCCGGAAACCGTCCAGGCGCCGGAAGGCTACACCGTTGACCTGGACGAGAGCACAGGTGAAGTGACTCTGACCTTCCCGAAGGATGCAAAGCCGGGCACGAAGTTTGAGGTTCCGGTTGTTGCAGTCCTGGAAGATGGCACCAGGACGGTTGGTTCCGCTCCGTTTGAAGTCGCAGTTGATACTGATACCACCGTCGAGCCGGAGTACGAGGACAAGCTTGTCGAGCCGGGTACCCCGGCGGAGTCGAAGCCGGTGTTCAAGAAGCAGGACAAAGACGGCAATGTCACTGACGAGACGGTTGATGCACCGGAGGGCTCGGAGTTCTCGATTCCGGATTCCTTCAAGGCTCCGGAGGGTTACACGGTAGAGGTTGATAAGACTACCGGTGTGGTCACGGTTGAGGCTGATCCGGAGAAGCTTGATAAGGACACCGTCGAGGAGTTCGAGGTTCCGGTGACTGTTGAGTACCCGGATGGCTCGAAGGATCACGCTAAGGCGAAGTTCGAGCTGGATACCGATGGTGACGGTATTCCGGATTCCGAGGATGATGACGACGACAACGATGGCATCTCCGATAAGGAGGAGATCGAGAAGGGTTCCAACCCGAAGGACAAGGGCGAGATTCCGGCTACGCCGCTGGAGCCGGGTACGAAGCGTCCGGATTGGGATGATGCTTCGACTACTCCGAACAAGCCGGTTGACATCCCGAAGAAGGATGGCTCTGGTGATGTTCCGGAGGGTTCCAAGGTTGATGTGACCGATGGTCCGGGTAAGGCTGAGATCGGCGAGGACGGCACCATCACGGTGACCCCGTCTGAGGACGCGAAGCCGGACGACACCATCACGGTTGTTGTCAAGGACAAGGACGGCAACGAGCTCGACACCATCGAGGTGACCATTGATCCGAGCTCCGCGCAGAATCTTGAGCCGATCTATGAGGATCAGAAGGTTGTTCCGGGTACCCCGGCGGAGTCGAAGCCGGTGTTCAAGAAGCAGGACAAAGACGGCAATGTCACTGACGAGACGGTTGATGCACCGGAGGGCTCGGAGTTCTCGATTCCGGATTCCTTCAAGGCTCCGGAGGGTTACACGGTAGAGGTTGATAAGACTACCGGTGTGGTCACGGTTGAGGCTGATCCGGAGAAGCTTGATAAGGACACCGTCGAGGAGTTCGAGGTTCCGGTGACTGTTGAGTACCCGGATGGCTCGAAGGATGACGCTAAGGCGAAGTTCGAGCTGGATACCGATGGTGACGGTATTCCGGATTCCGAGGATGATGACGACGACAACGATGGCATCTCCGATAAGGAGGAGATCGAGAAGGGTTCCAACCCGAAGGACAAGGGCGAGATTCCGGCTACGCCGCTGGAGCCGGGTACGAAGCGTCCGGATTGGGATGATGCTTCGACTACTCCGAACAAGCCGGTTGACATCCCGAAGAAGGATGGCTCTGGTGATGTTCCGGAGGGTTCCAAGGTTGATGTGACCGATGGTCCGGGTAAGGCTGAGATCGGCGAGGACGGCACCATCACGGTGACCCCGTCTGAGGACGCGAAGCCTGGCGACAAGGTTGTCGTTGTGGTGAAGGATCCGAAGGGTAACGAGATCGACCGTATTGAGGTTGAGATCAAGGACGAGACTGCTCCGACCGTGAACCCGGTGAAGGAGGGTGATAAGGAGATCACTGGTAGGGGTGATCGTCCGGATGAGAGGATCATCGTGACCCTGCCGGATAGCACAGAGATCAAGACGACGACCGATAAGGACGGCAACTGGACCGTTAAGGTTCCGGAGGACAAGCCGCTCTCGCGGGGCGACAAGATCGAGGTCCGCGACGGTGCCCGTAACAAGGCCAAGACCGTGACCGTCGGTGAGAAGAAGATCAGTTCCTCTGAGCGTGAGGGTTGCACCGAGTCCCTGATTGGCTTCGGTCTTCCGTTGCTGGCTCTGATCCCGCTGGGTATCGCATCCCAGACTGCGATCCCGGGCCTGCAGGATATCCAGGCTCAGGTTGGTCGTCAGATCCAGGATGCGAACTCCGCTCTGCAGAATCAGTTGGGCATTATGGATCCGCGTTTGGCTAAGGCTGCCGCTGACTTCGACGCGCAGCTGAAGGGTGCGGGTACGAACCTGAACCAGGTTCTCGGCGGACTGGCGGTGCTTGCTTACGGCATCGCTGCGATCACGACGATTGCTACCAAGTGTGGTCCGGGCAATACCAAGACCGAGACCAATGTCGAGGTGTCCAGCATCTTCGGCAAGGGTTCTTCCTCGAAGGGCAAGGATGAGAACAGCAGCTCTTCTTCCAAGGGCAAGGATGAGGACAGCAGCTCTTCCTCCAAGCCCAAGGGGGACAAGGGTTCTTCCGGGTCTGAGGGCAAGGATGGCTCCGGAAAGGGCGCTGAGGCTGAGACTCCGGCTGAGGGCAAGAACGCTCAGTGAAGAGTGAGCGGTCCTCGCTGGCTCTGGCTGGTGAGTTGAAATGAATCACCGCCGATCCCTACCTGAATGGGTAGTGGGTCGGCGGTGATTTTTGTGTTGGGGGCAGGGGAGGCGTCGATAAGCAATTGCGTGCTTGTCGACGCCTCCCTTTTTCTTCGCTCCCCCTAAACGGTGGACGCGCGGAAGAATCTATCAATACAAATATCCGCCGAACAACCTGCTATTTGGTGTTGATGTGACTGGAGTTGTGACTTCTTTTGGACGTGTCAAAACTTTTTGAGTGGAGACAGTTTCTTGACGCTGATAGTTTTTATAACTGTGAGAAAACGTATGGTGCTCGTAACTCGTCCTGAGTGAGACCGTTCCATCTCATGTACGGCCCGTGTCGCCTTGCTTAAAACCTCAGTCACGAGCCGCAACTTCATATGTGTTCACTGTTTTTCTGAAAGGAAGTCATGAACTTCAAGAACATCACCCGCCGCCGCGGTACGACGATCGCGGCTGCGGCTTTGTCGATGGCGCTTGTTGCTCCGGCTGTGCAACCGGTGGGAGCACCTCAGTTCGGGGCACTTGCAAATGCTCAAACCTCCGGCACGGTTGCTGCTACCCCGGTCACTGATCCGACCAAGATTATTGAAGCGGATGGTATCGCCAACGGTTACATCAAAAAGCCAGTTGACATGACCAACGCGCTGGCGACGCTTTCTGGTTTCGTCGGCCTGAAGGAAACCAGTGCGTCGAGTTCCCTCGAGGGAACCATGGGCCTCAATGACGTTACGGTTTACATGCGGTTTAAGGACCGTGACGGCACGATTTCTCCGATTTACTCTACGAAGTCACACCAGCTTCGCGGTGACTCCGGCAGCTACGCCTTCGATCTTCGTGCGAAGGACGAGGACGGCAATGTGCTTTCTCACCCGGACAGTGAGGTTCCGCGTGGTGAGTTCTCTTTCGTCGATGCGAACGGCAAGCCGCACCTTTTTCGTGGTCTTCGTGGGCAGGAGTACCGCATTTGGGTTGATTCGCCGCTGAAGAATGCGGAAACGGGCAATGACCTTACCTACGTCCGTCAGGCAGGTGGCGGTGTCCCAGGCGCTTGGGCGCCTGTTACGCAGGGCACCGCAAACGGTGCGTTCTACTTCGAGAACTACAACATGCAGCGCACCGGTGTGTTCTTGGAGGAGCGCGCGCCGAGCGTTTCGGAAAACTCCTACATGGTGAGCCCGAAGTTTTCCATGGACGAGGAAGGCTGGCACAAGCCTGAGGGTACGGCTGCGCCACGCTACTCCTACTTCGGCAGGGTGTGGGCTGATGCGGAAGGTGGTCTGGACCGTAACGAGACCGGCCCGCTCTACAAGTGGGACGGCGATCAGCCGATCGAGGGTGCGAAGGTCTACGCCTCTGTTCTTTCCGACGACGGTATCGCTGAATACAAGCGCCTAAAAATTGCCGATAAGCCGTACCGTGAGCAGGCGGCTGCTACCAAGGCCATGATTGAAAATATGCGGGCGAACGGCAAGGAGCCGATCCTTAAGACCGTTGGCGCTGTAACCGATGCGGAAGGCCGTTACACCATCCGCATGGGTGAGGATGTCGGCGACCGCATGAAGAACTACACCTACATTTGGGCTGAGAATGATGGCAAGGTTCTCAACTCCTTCAGTGGCTTCCCGACGCCGGTTTTCCAGAAGGTGAACGGCAATGCGGGTGAGAACCCGAACTGGGGCGGCGCAGTCGGTATTCCGAGCTACACCAACCAGCGTTGGTACAACATCAACTTTGCTGAGGTTCAGGCTGACATCGCGAATTTGGACATCGTTAATTACGATTCCTACCTCAACCCGGCAGACCTTCCGGAAGGCATCAACAACCTTGAGCCGGCGAAGGTCAAGTTGACGGGTGCGCTGCCGTTTTCTGGTGATAACAAGATCCGTTGGATCGGTCCGGATGGAAAGCAGATTGGCGACGATTGCGCGGTCGATACCCTGGCGGACGCTGCAAATTGCTCTCTGGCTCCTGAAGATTTCAAGAACCCGGGCACCTATGTCGCGCAGCTGGTCAATGCTTACGACGTTGTCGTTGGTCAGGACTCCTTCATTGCGGTGAACGAGGTTCGTCAGAATGGTGAATTTGAGCCGCAGTATGAGGACGCTACTGCTCCTGCCGGTGAGAAGACCACCGTGGAAGCTCCGAAGGACAAAGATGGCAAGGAGATTCCGGCAGGAACCAGCTTCGAGCCGGGCGGTCAGGTGACTGATCCGGAGGGCAACAAGGTCGACAAGCCCGAGTGGATCACGGTTAATCCCGATGGTTCGATCGAGGTTGCGCCGCCGAAGGATGCCAAGCCCGGTGACTACACGATCCCGGTTGTTGTGACCTACCCGGACGGTTCCCGTGAGACCATCGAGGCCAAGGTGACCGTCGAGGCGCCGGCTCCTGCCGAGAAGGATAAGGATAAGTTCGAGCCTGGTTACGAGGACGGTTCCGGTAAGCCGGGTGAGGATGTAACGGTTGACGCTCCTGAGTTTAAGGACAAGGACGGCAAGGAGACCAAGGCGCCTAAGGGCACGAAGTTCACCCCGGGTGAGGGTGCTCCGGAGGGTGTGAAGGTTGATAAGAACACCGGTGAGGTCACTGTTCCGGTTCCGGAGGACGCGAAGCCGGGTGACAAGATCACGGTTCCGGTTGATGTGACCTACCCGGATGGTTCTACGGACACCGTTGACGTTACTGTCACGGTTGACGAGGCTGACAAGCCGGATACGCCGGCTCCTGCCGAGAAGGATAAGGATAAGTTCGAGCCTGGTTACGAGGACGGTTCCGGTAAGCCGGGTGAGGATGTGACGGTTCCGGCTCCGACGTTCAAGGACAAGGACGGCAAGGAGACCAAGGCTCCGGAGGGCACCAAGTTCGAGAAGGGTGAGAATGCTCGGGATGGTGTGACGGTTGATCCGAACACCGGTGAGATCACTGTTCCGGTTTCGGAGGATGCGAAGCCGGGTGACAAGATCACTGTTCCGGTTGAGGTGACCTACCCGGATGGTTCCAAGGACACCGTTGACGTTACTGTCACGGTTGAAGAGGCTGACAAGCCGGCGGTTCCTCCGGCTGACGTGAGCGTTGATGCTGTTCCGGATAAGAGTGTTCAGCGCGGTGAAGAGATCAACATCCCGGTCAAGGCTTCTGAGGGTGCTGAGGTTTCTGCAGAGAATCTGCCGGACTTCTTGAAGTACGACGATGCTAAGAAGGCAATTGTTGGCACTGTTCCTGCGGATGCTGAGCTGAAGACCTGGGAGGATATCAAGGTCACGGCTAAGAACGGTGATGCTACCGACGCCGTCACCTTCAAGCTGACTGTCACCGAGCGCATGATCGAAGCCCCGGACACTGATGGTGACGGTATCCCGGATTCTGAGGATCCGGATATCGATGGTGATGGTGTCAATAACTCTGATGAGAAGGCTGCTGGCACCGATCCGTACAACCCGGATACCGATGGTGATGGCACCGATGATGGTGACGAGGATGCCGATGGTGACGGCAAGCTGAATAAGGACGAGTCCAACACGGATGAGGATGCGACCTCCGATAAGGATGGCGACGGTATCCCGGACATCATCGATAAGGATGATGAGGATGGTCCGAAGGGTGATAAGGATGGCGACGGCATCGTCAATGCTGAGGACCCGGATGC